>JBDSRT010000434.1:0-3916 GCA_039929165.1 Ginsengibacter sp. | reverse complement strand
CAGGTAGCGTACCTTATTGTTTCATAATGATTTTGCTATATCTTGCCAGCACATTTAGCTGTTATTGCAAATTTAATAATCTAAAAAACCTCCGTGGAGAAATCCGACGACACTAAGCTGCACCATTCACAACCATTACCAGATGATGACCATAAACAAGAAACAGAGCGGTCAAATCTCTGGAGAAATATTCTGGAAAAAGAGAAGAATAGATTAAGACTTGAGTTTGATAACCTGGCAAAAGCATATACTCACCTCGCAAGCGAAAAAGAACAACTGCAGCGGGATAAAGAACAATTGCACCATGATTTTAATAAAGAAAAACAAAGGTTCGATGCAATGTTTAACGATGATATGCTGCTTAAACTTTATTATTCAGATGACTGGAAGACTATTTTAAAAATATATGGCTTCAAAAAAAAATATCTCTCCAACGATTCGACAATCAGTAAAAATATAAATGGCTTTATAGATCTGTTTAAGCCGAAAAAGAACCGCCAATTTTTGATCAAAGATTCTCAACCGATTGAGACCCTTTACAAAAAATTAGATTATTCCAATGTTCTTACCGTTCCTTTTGAAGATGCGCCCGTAGTGTCAATTATTATCCCTGTTTACAATAGTTGGGAGATGAATTACAGGTGTGTTAAAAGTATTATAGAGAACACTTCAACAGTTCCATATGAAATAATACTTGCAGATGATTGTTCCACTGACAAAACAAAACACTGCGGCGATAAAATCAAAAATATAACCCACATATACAACCCTACAAATTTGGGTTTTTTATTGAATTGTAACAATGCAGCCAAAAGTGCAGGGGGGCAGTTTATTTTGTTTCTGAATAGCGATATCGAAGTCATGGATAATTGGCTATCGCCATTGGTTGATCTTATCAACAGTGACGAAAAGATAGGAATGGTTGGCTCAAAATTGATTTATCCGGATGGTAAACTCCAGGAAGCAGGCGGTATCATCTGGAGCGATGCCAGCGGATGGAATTATGGAAAATATCAGGATGCCAACGCTTCTGAATTCAATTATGTAAAAGAGGTTGATTACTTATCAGGCGCTTCTATCATGATACGAAGAACTTTATGGCAACAATTGGGCGGCTTTGATGAACAATATGTTCCTGCTTATTGTGAAGACTCAGACCTTGCCTTCGCTGTTCGTAAAAAAGGGTTTAAAGTTATGTATCAGCCTTTATCAGAGGTTGTGCATTTTGAAAGCGTGTCACACGGGAAGGAAGAGAAAGTTGACCTTGAAAAATTATCGATTACATCTGTTCGAATATTAAATCAAAAAAAATTATATGAGAAATGGAAAGATGTTTTGTCAGACCATTTCGCAAACGGACAAGATGTTTTTCATGCCAGGGATAGAAGTGCCGGTAAAAAAACAATTCTTGTTATTGACCATTATGTGCCTGAATTTGATAAAGATGCCGGTTCAAAAACTGTTTTCCAATATCTGGAGCTGCTAGTGGCATTAGGTTTAAATGTAAAATTTCTTGGCGATAATTTCTACCAGGCAGAACCTTACACTACTATCTTACAACAAATGGGTATCGAGGTTTTATATGGACTATGGTACAAAGACAATTGGAAAACCTGGATACTAACAAACAAGGAATCTATTGATTTTGTTTTTTTACATCGGCCACACACTTCCTTGACTTATATCATGTTTCTAAAACAAAACACTAACGCAAAAATTTTATTTTACGGCCATGATCTACACTTTTTAAGAGAGTTACGAAAGTTTGAAATTGATAAAGATCCGGAGACTTTAAAGTCTTCAGAGCAATGGAAATCAAAAGAGCAGTTTCTTTATGAAAATTCGGATTTTATTCTTACACCCAGTGAGGATGAAACGAAAGCCATCAAGCAGATAAATCCATTGTATAATGTTACGACAATACTGCCATATTTTTTTAAGATCCCAGCTAAGCCTGTTACTAACTTCACAGACAGAAATAATGTTTTATTTGTAGGAGGTTTTGGTCATCCGCCTAATACAGACGGAGTCTTGTGGTTTTGTAAAAATGTTTGGCCTACAGTAACCGCTAGTATCGAAGGCATCCGATTTCTGATAATCGGCTCAAATCCTCCTGCAGAAATAAAGCATCTACAAAGCGACGACATACAGGTTACCGGATTTGTTAGTGAACAGGAATTGCGAGCTATCTATCTAAAAGCGAAATTAGCTGTAGTGCCGATGAGATACGGCGCCGGTGTAAAAGGTAAAACCGTAGAAGCAATGTATAAGGGTATTCCCTTGGTTTCTACTACAATAGGTTTGGAAGGAATGCCGGGCATTTGTGATTTTATCCAACCATTTGATGATGCTGAAAGTTTTGCCAATGAAATCATATCTATCTATAATAATGACGATAAGCTTATTGAAATGAGTTTGCTTGAAACAGATTATATCAATCAGCATTTTACGTGGAATGCTGCCGGTGAGCAAATCAAAGAGTTATTAAATTTATAAGTTCTTCAAACGCCATAGAATTCAGCTAAAATTATTTTCTTCTTCACCAAATATTTACAGCGGCGTTAAATTGCAGGTGTAATGACAGATGAAAGTATAATAACAGAGTGCCCGCTTTGTCATAAGATCAAGGGGATAACACTCTTAAAAAAAATAGAAAAGTTTTCGTACCACCATTGCCCTGACTGTGATTTTATTTTTATTGATCAAGACATATTGCATGATATTGATGACGGCAAACTGGTATTTGAACATAAGCATGACTATTGGGAAGAAGAACTTAATTCAGCAAAACATAGAGCCTGGGGTAGCGCTATTGCAAGGATGAGTGAATGTTTTCATTATTGCAGAATCCCTATTAATAACTTTATCGATATAGGAGCAAGATCAGGGTTTTTTTTAGACGCTGTTACGCATTTTTTGCCTGACAGCTCGAACAAATTTTTCGGTTGGGAAAAATTTCCACCTCAAAAAGAACTACAAACAACACATGAAAATTATCTTATTGCTGATCTCTCAAATATCAACAAAAAGTTCCAGGCGGGTTTGTGCATGGAAGTAATTGAACATCTTACGCCTAAACAAGTTTACAGCCTGTTGTATGATCTAAGAGCGAAAATTGATGAAGGTTCTTTCTTTATTTTTAATACAGGTCTTGTCGAGTATGTTTTAAAAGAAGATAGTAATTATTTGGACCCTGTTAAGAGAGGTCACATTTGTATATGGAGTGTGAAAGCTTTAAACATTTTATTAAACGATTTAGGCTATACCTGCTATTCTGTTGGGCAAAAAACATGGGCTGTAGGTATAGAATATAAAACCAAAGATGAAGACCTCTTAGATAGAAATATTATCAATAGGATATGGTCCATTCTTCCAGAGAATGCTAAAATATTAGAAGATGAACATAGTGGAACGGTAATCAAAATCCTGGGATTAGAAAGCGCAAGAGCCTATGCGTATGATGATGAGCTATATCTTTTGGGACAGCGATTTAAAAATGATCCAACGTTTGCTTCCGCTAACCAGCTCACACAAAATGAGATGGCCAAAAACACAAAACGGCATGATGTTATTAATTTTATAGCTGAAAAAATAAATGCACAGAACTACCTTGAAATTGGTATTGGCAACCCTGATAATAATTTCAACTTGGTTAGGATAACAAATAAATATGCCGTTGATCCGGGAGTTGAGTTTGAAATAAATCTGGCTGATTTTAAAATGACATCCGATGATTTTTTTGTTCAACTTAAGGAAAACGCATTGGATATAACAAATGATATAAAATTTGACATCATCTTTATTGATGGGTTACATTTAGCTTACCAGGTAGAAAGAGATATTTTAAATTCATTTCAAGTTTTGTCTGACAACGGGTTAATTGTTTTACACGATTGTAATCCGCCAACAGAATATC
>JBDSRT010000433.1:0-11417 GCA_039929165.1 Ginsengibacter sp. | reverse complement strand
CCATCGGCAGCCAGGTCAAGATCTATATTAGGATCATTGATATCAGCATTTATCTTGAAGTTTTTATTAGCAATGCTGCCATTCAGTTTTACATTTTTGTAAGTGTACTGGTTATAACCAAAAGTATTCAACACGCCACTGAAAGTTGCATTCGCAACATTCGGATCAAGACCCGCGCCTTTCACTTTGAAATTGCCGGATAATACCCCAAAGGTTTTTGGATCGCCCATGATGGTGCCAAGATTTATACTGGTTGCAGTAATGGCATAATCATACCTGGCTTTTGTAGGGCTTGAGAAATTCGTCAAAGTGCCGTTTAATTGAGCCGAGCCAAGCGACGTTTTTACTGTAAGATTTGACGCCAGGTTATTCATATTACCTTTTACCGTACCTGAAGCATCAATAGATTCAGGCAGTGTAATATTTGCCGGCAATGTGCCTGGCGGCAATAAACCCATAATATCTTTCCTAGAAGTTATAAGGCGGTTAATAGTTAGGTCTGCAGAAAATTTATTGGGATCAGGCAAGCCTTTAACGCTACCTGTTACAAATACTGTTGTGTTTCCAAAGCCTATAAAGCGAAGATCCTGGAAGTTGAGATCACTTACTTTACCAAATACTCTTCCATTAACCATTAATGTTTGGGATGGATTTGCAAAGGCCGGCTGCGCTTTTAGCATTGGCGCAAATAACAACAGATCTTTTACCAAAACAGATGTGCTTACAAAGTTGAGATCAAAGTTTAGCAAATCCGGGTTGGCTGCAAGTTGTGCTAAAGAAGGGTAAGTGATCAATGCTTTATTGCGTATTGTACTTCCGGGCGTTTTAATAAGAAAGTTTTGCAGCGATGTTTTTTTATCCGTAAACAGGAAGTCGGCATTGAGTTCGTTTAACACCAAACCACTTTTTTCCTTCATGCTTCCGCTGGTGATCAAAGCTGAAATAGTATCTGAGTTATAAATAAGATTATCAGCGGCAAGATTAAGTTCTGTCATATCCATGTGACCATAATCCATACCCTCTTTTAAAACCGGCATTGATGTATTGTCCATTTTGATATGTGAATTTGCAATGATTGTTTTATCAGAGGTGATGGTAAACAGTGGCAAAGATTTTTCCACAGCAGCTTCCTTTGCCGTAGCCAGCGGCGCTTCCTTATTGCTCATCACTACACCAATATCTGCGTTGTTAAGATCAAGGTCTTTAAAATTGAATTTGCCATCTCTTATATTTAGCGTATCAGGATGGGCGGTGAAGCTGTTTATTTTTAAAGTGGTTAATATACTTGTCGGTTGACTTTTATAAGTGAAGTCAATATCTTTTAAATTGATTTCTGAGTTCTTGAGTTGTAAAAAGGTTCCCGGGGTGTTTACAGCGTCAGCAACTGCTTGCTCTATAACAGGCTTTAACGGATTGTTCTGGTGAAAATACCCCCGCAAACCTGTAAGGGTAAACGTTGGAATATCGAAATACATCTTATTGATATCAAACGTTTCAATCGGTGCATCAAAATGAGTGATATACATATCCATGTCGTTCCCGGTAAGTACATCTTTAAAAACTATTCTGGTTCTATTGATAACGATATTATCAATATCCATTTTGATTGCAGAAGTATCTGTTGAGGTGCTAGTGTCACTACCGGCAAAAGCATCCGTAATAAACTGGTAATTAAAAACCGTATCGGTACCAACCCGTTTAATTTTCGCCATAAGCTGGTCAACATTAATCTCTTTAATTTGAATATCACCTTTTAAAAGACCCAGCATGTTAATGTCAACTTTAAGCTGCCCGCCGGAAAGTAAAGTGTCCCTGGTTTGATCCTCTATATAAATGTTTTTTAGCAAAACAGAACTCGGGAAATCCACATCAAGCTTTCCAATTAAAACTTTGGTTTTTAATTTATTTTGGAGAAAAGATTGAGCCTTTCCACGCACAAAATTTTGCACAGGAGCCAGTTGCAGCGAAAGTGTAATAAGAATTATAAGAAAAACTACTATGACTAAAATGTAGGAGATAACATTAGCTATTTTCCCTAAAACAGTCCTTCTTTTTGTGGGTTGGGCGTTTTCTTTTGATTCCATTAGTATAAAAACCGGGGGATTTAAATCGTTCTCTAGCAAAAGCCAAACCAAGATGACTAAAATATGAAAACAATCGAAATTAATGAAAATGGTACATTGACCGATTAACCATAACAATGTATTAAAGGGCACTTTACATTCCTACTCTTAACCAGATACTAACTGTAAATGGTTGGGCCTTTTAACATTATATTTGGAGAGAAAACAATTCCAGGCTCTGGCCTTTACCTTTAAGATCAACCATGCCCAGGCTTTTACTTTGCCATGTTTCCATATCGCTATGTTCAATGAAGTCTTTAGAAACAATAAAATGTTCATTTAGTTCATTGCAGGCGCTTCTTAATCTTGCCGTTGTATTCATCGTGTCGCCGCTCATTGCGAGGTCTTTTTTAATTACACCGATTTCACCAACGGTTACATCACCCACGTGTATGCCTACCCTGAACTCCGGTATCTGGTTAAATTCCCGTCTGAAATATTCACTTCGTTTTTGAATGTTGCGCCGGGCCTGTATAACTGCAGCTAAACACCTTTTCATGTTATTCTTTTTATAGATCCAGGAAGTAATTACTTCATCACCAACATACTGATAAATGATGCCATCATACTCAATCATTGCGGAAGACACATGGTAAATAAAATCTTTTATAAATTTGAAATAAACATGGTGACCAAGCTTTTCAGCTATTGGTGTAGAATCTTTCAAATCAATAAACATAACTATTCTTTTCTCAATTTTTGGCTGAATGTATTTGCCACGCAAAATGTCCAGGAAGACGCCTGGTGAATATTTTTCGTTGATGATAAGAAACAGTTGTGTTACAAAAAATATACATAACCAATAAAATATTTTTTGCAGAAGCCAGTTCCGGTGAAGTGCATAATCCAGTATATCCTGGTAGGCATGGGTAGGCGTTTTACCTACAAATATCAGGAAGTGTAAAAACTGCAGCAGAAAAGTAATGAGGAGTGCAGATCCTAATAATATGCAGCTTTTCAAAATAAAGTTTATCCAAAGCGGATAGCTGCGTAACACTTTCTTGAGCTTGTACACAAATAAATACCCCATAAAAATGCTTACCATAAAAACAAGTAATTCCCTGAACCAAACCGAATCGGCAGCCTGGTAATCGTCCCGTTCGTCACGCAGCAGCAGAATGATAAAATCGACAAGCGTCCATAAAAGAGCCACAAAAATTACAGATTTCCAACGGTATTTATCTACGTTAGAAATTTTGAATAATTTAATAAGATAATTGCTCATTTGGCCTGCAGATAAGTATAAATGGATTGCTGCGCATTCACCAGCTCACCTTCCTGCGGCACCGGTTCCTGTTGCATATCAGTCGTTAAACGCACTGCTTTATCATTGTCCTTCCACTGGATCTCAAAGTATTCGATTAAATCCTGTTTCAATGCATCATTTTTTACCGGCACGCATACTTCAATGCGGTGATATAAATTTCTTGTCATAAGATCAGCCGAACCTATGATGACTTTTGTTTTTTCGCCGATGCCAAACATCATTAAACGGGTGTGCTCTAAATAACGGTCAACAATACGTTTAACAGTAATATTTTCTGCAGGTATAATACAACAAACACTTCTAACGATTAATCTTATGTCTACACCTGCTTCACTTGCTTTAACAAGATGACTAATAAATTTTGGCTCTTCAAGATTATTTACTTTGATGCGTATAAGCGCCGGTTGTTGCTTGCTGGCTTTTTCAATTTCTTTCTCTATTAATTTAAAGAGTTCATCATTTAAGTTGAACTGAGACACCAGCAGGTTGCTGAATTTTAAATTGTTATTCTCAAGTGATTTATTTTTCTTCTGTAAAAATTTGAAGAGTTGCAAGAGTTCACGTACAATAGGTTTGTCTGTCGTCATCAACACATGATCTGTATAAAATTGTGCCGTAATCTCATTAAAATTACCTGTACTTAAAATGGCATAAAAGGCTGCTTTGTTACCTTTTTTCTTTCTAACCAAACCAATCTTTGAATGCACTTTAATGTCTGGTATACTGTAGATGATTTTAACACCAGCCTGCTTCATCACTTTGCTCCAGCGAATATTATTGGCTTCGTCAAAGCGGGCTTTTAATTCGATAAAGGCCGTAACTTTTTTTCCGTTTTTTGCGGCGCTGATTAAAGCGTTCACAATGTGCGATTCTGCCGCCACACGGTATAAAGTAATGTAGATGTGTGTAACCTCGGTATCAACTGCCGCCTGGTTAAAGAAAGATAAAACCGGGTTATAAGATTGATAAGGAATGTTAAGTAAAATATCCTGGGTAGACAACAGGTTAAAAATATCGCCGCTGTTCAATACCTTTTGATGAGAGAGAGGCTTCTGCTTTTCATACTTTAAGCCTTTATCAAAATCCGGCAAAGCTGACAGATCACTCAGGTGATGATACCTGCCGCCGGGGAACATATCTTCCTGTTCAATATTAAATAGCGCTGCTAAAAATTGCAGCAGATAAGAGGGCATTGTGCCTTCGTATAAAAACCTTGATGGTGGCCCAAAATCCCGTTTTTCCAGTTGCCTGTCAATCTTATTAAGCAGGTTGCCGGAGAACTCATCTACCAAATGCATTTCTGCATCCCTGTTAAACTTGATGCTATACACACCAATGATTTCTTTTCCAGGAAAGATATGCGCAAGATTTTCACGAATGATATCGTCAATAAAAATTACATACTCGACACTGTCAATAGGCATCAACACAAAGAAGCGTTGCAGCTTGTTTGATGGAATGTTTATGACAGCATGATTTAGTATGCCGGTTACAGGCTCTTTTAGTGTAACCACAAAATACAGACGGTTATTCTCAGGCATAAACGTAGCGCTGCTTTTACTGTCCAGGTAAACGATCTGGATAAAGGAGAGTACCTGCGAGAGAAAGATTTCCCTTATCTCATTTCGATGTTCTTCTTTTATGATCTCGTTATAATAAAGATGAATATTGATCTTATGTAAGTCTTTAATCAACCTCATCAACGTTTCACCGAAAATGCTAAGCTGCCTGTTGATCTCATTTTGGATGTCATCAGCTATCTGTTCAGTATCGTTATGCTTTAGTTGCTTAATGTTTTTAGTGTTTAGCTGCGCCATTGCTACAACTGAAGGATATCTTACTCTGAAAAATTCATCAAGATTAGAGGAGAAGATCGATAAAAACTTAAGCCTTTCAAACAAAGGCACGTTATTATTGCCTGCCTCTTGCAGCACTCTTAAATTAAACCCGAGCCAACTCAGATCCCTGTTATATAACATATAATATATTAAAAAGGCGAACCGGTTGTTTGTATAGTTGAACCTGCAGCAGGCGAACTAAAAAATAATACGGCTATGGCGAAAGCAATTACAGAAATAATGATGCCAGTCATAAAAACGTTATAAGCCAAACGTATCATTCTATATTTTTTACCAAGCACAACACCGAGAAAATAAATGTCTTTTATAAGCGAACCGTATAAATAATCTGGATCGTTCATCATGCTATGCATAGCTTTTTCATAATCCGGTAACGACTTTTTATAGAAATTACCAAAGAACAATAAATTGGTTTGCTTGTCAATAACTTCCTGTTCACTAAATACGCCCTCCGACACTTTTGGTCTTGTAGATAAAATTGATATTACAATTGTGCACAGCGTAAATATGAGAAAGATGACTGTCGGGATAGTTAAATAGGCATCCGTTTGCAGCCTTCTTAATAAAACAGACAATATCACAGAAATAATAATAGCATTGACTGAAATAAGAATATTTGCCTTGCTATCTGCCATGCCGCTTAGCTGCATGTGGTTATCTGACGTAAGCCTAAGCATGGTTTGAATGCCTTTGGTCATCAGGCCTTTTTCTTCCTTCATCCTGGGGAGTTCATTCACGATTTCTTTTAGCTGAAGCTCTGTAGGTTTGTCTTCCGGCTTGTCTGTGTCATTTTCAGCAAGCTTTTTTTTTAATTTTTTTATATTTTTTTCTTTCATATCATCAAGCAGGTTTCTACAATAATTGGTATAAAAAGTATGCGCAGTAAGCATTCTTTCAGTGCCCTCATCAAATGCTCTTCTATCAACTTCTCCATGCCTTAAACGCAGTTCTTCCAGGTTTAGCTTGTTAGTGTCTTTAAATTCTTTTGTACCCAAATGGTAAGTGTCAGCATCACAAATGATTTCCTGTAATTGATCTCCCGGATTGCGTGGCATTCTGGTGGCCATTATGCAATCTGCAATTCCGTCTATTATAGGCTGATCAGTAATATAATCAACCATAAAGCCTTTCATGATCTCTACACTCTTTGCTTCATGGCCTACAGGTTCTACAAACAAATGACCGGTATCATGAAACCAGGCTGCTGTGAAAACTGTCAGCATATCATTCTCAGAGAGATTGTAATGGCCGGCAATTTCTTTGGTTCTGTTTACAACAGTTTCAGTGTGTTTAAGATTATGAAATACAAGGATTGGATTAACGTTTTCTTCAAAAAGATTTCGGACGTATTGCTCTATTTTTTTAAATACTTTATTGGTATCTCTCATTAAAATGTCAGATTAAATTTAGCACCGATTGTAAAATTGAATATGCGGTCTTCATCAGAAAAACCGTACGTTCCTGACACCATCACAAGATTAAAAGGTACAATATAAAAACCGGGGCCAAAAGAAGAATGCCATTGTTTCGATGACTGTCCATTTTGCCAGACTTTTCCAATGTCATAAAAACCGATCAAGCCAAAATCGCCCGGCAAGATGTAAGAGGCGGAATTAAAAAGCTTTATCCGTACTTCAGCGCTTGAGTACACCAACGATGAACCGGAGTACCTGTTTTTTCTGAAGCCTCTTAAAAAATTATTGGAACCCAGATTAAGCGCCTGGAAATAATCAAACTTGTCGCTAAAAATATGACCAGCACCCAGTTTCAAGACAGCTACCAGTTTATTAGGTCGCACCAAAGGTGCATATACCTGCATGTCTGTTGTAACTTTAGTGAGGCTTTTAGATTTATCATTTAATCCGGCAACAGAAGATAGTTCTGTATACCAAAGCACGCCTCTTGTCGGGAACAATTCTTTATCAATATAATTCACATCCATCCTTAGCTTGGCCCCAAGAAAATCTTTTGTAGCATATATATTGCTACTATCGGAGCCTATGGCTTGAGGTTGGCTTAAAATTCTGTTCTTGTTATCATTATAATCGTTCCAGTAATGATAATAGGTAGGACCAAGACTTATTTCCAGTATTTCATTAAAGCGCTTTCTTAGCAAAACATCTGCAGAAAGATAATTGTACCTCACCCGGTAAAAATCCAGCGTGTTGATTTTTTCAGTATAGTTTCCAAAACCATAGAAATTATTGAGTGTTGGATTTACCAGGGCAGCATTTACAAGGATATCTTTTCCGGCAAGCACTGAATTAAATACGCCGTTATACCTAATTTGATAGGCACCTTTGCTTGGCGCATACAAGCCTGAAAACCGTTGATTGGTTGCATATGGATCTTTCCTGAAACCATAAGTTCTGGAGGCAAAGCCAAGACCGACCAATGGCCCGTCATCACTATTGTAGCCAAAATTAATCTGGGGAAATTTATAATAATTGTAGTTGTGCTCTACAACATTGTATCCATTTACTACAATATCATTTGAGAAGTTAACCTTTGTGTGGTTGGCGTTTATAAGCCCATTTGAATCCTGTTTATAATCGTATAAATTGTTTTTCAATTGCCCTCTCAAATCGAAACTATCCTTGCCTTTGCCACCAATAATCCGCAACTGTATATCTGATTTTACATCAGGATCAATCACAAATTGGTCAGCGCTATTTAAGCCATATAGCCGAATTTCCCTGGTAGCCTTCGGGTCAAAAATTCTATTATACTCAACCACCGTTGTGTCTCTTCGTTTGTTTTCATCATACATTATTACCTGCACACCATTCCCGGCTTTTTTTATTCGAAAATATTCAGCCTTGTTGCTGCCTGGCACACTTACAACCTTGCTCAAAAACTTGTAATAGGTTAGAACCTTTTTTTGTAAAACGTCCCGGCGGCTTTTCAGTTTATCAATGATAGTTTGCCCACTTATATTATAGATCTTACCCGGCAGACTTGATACAGCTTTTTGTATCACAGCATCATTAACTGCATTTACAAAACTGTCGGTAATGCTTGTCCAATCCTTTTCATCCAGTTCATTTAAAAAGAAGCGGTCAAAGTCTCTGTCAATCCAGTTAAACCAGTTTATATCCGGAATGTCTTTTTTGAAGCCCTGCAAATGTTTAAGGTGAAAACGCGACGCATAGTTAATGAACAAACCATCTGAATTAAAGAAAGCCTGGTCACGGTCTCTTGGTACCGGATAATAAGTTTTGCCTTTACCGGAATCTCTAACGCCCCATTTCCATTGGTCAAAATGCCTGTCGAAATCACCAATCAGCATGTCAAGCAAACGTGCTTTTAGTACAGAACGTTGATCTATCAGGTGATCATTATCTTCAACTCTTTCTGAAATTACTGTGGCTGTTGTTTTAGTATCAGAACCATCTAAAGTTGGCTCTCTATCTTCCAGTAAACAAATGGTATTAGCGAAGGCTTTGCGGTAATAGCCCAAAGCCGGATCATCAGGCACGTAAAAAAATTCTGGTGAAGAAGTTAATACGCCTGCAGCTTTCGATAGCTCGGGGACAATTAAAGCGCCATAAGGATAACCTGCAGAAACAAGGTCCTGCGCAATATCATTAGCCAGGGTGCCACGTAGGTTTTCAGGTAAAGCCTTTTCAGGATCTTTATCAATACTTCGTAGCGTCCACTCTTTTCCTTTTTTATCAACCAATCTTAACGACTTGGTTTGTTTACCGCCGCCAAGTGATTTAATTGTTAAGCCCCCTTTCTCTTTAGCGACATTAAAAACTTTAAAGCTTACCGGTGTGCTCCATTCTTTACGATAATTTTTGCCAATAAAAAATTGCCTTGAGCCGGAAGCGCTGTCGTACCGCTGACTGGCCTGCGCAGTTACACTGTCTTTAAACACAGGCACAATCTCCGTCACACTGTCTTTTTCAGGTTCGGGTATTTTAGAAAAATCAAGAATACCTTCATCGAAAGTCTTTGTTATCTTATCCGTATCTGAGGATTTTGGATCAACGGTGTAAAAAGCAGCGGTCACATTTTTCCTGGTAGAAATATCTAAAGTAGCAAAACCATTTTTAGGTGAGTGATACAGTGAATTTTTACCATTAGATACCCTTGTAGACTTGCTGGCGCTACCACTAACAATAAAATTATAGCCGCTATCTCTTATCAACTCCAGCGCATGTTCGTGACCGGAAACAAAAACTACATTAGGATGACCTCTAACTACACCTTCCACTTTCCGAATCAGGTTTTGATACAGCGGATGTTTTAGATCTTCTGCGGTACCAAATACACCTCTCGTAATGGGATAAATTGTACCAATTATCGGCAGCGGAATATACAGGTTGGGTTTTGCATCAGTAAATGGGAAAATGTATTGCTTAAGTTTAAAATAACCGCCATGTATTCCATAACTTCTGAAGGGATGATGCGAGGCAAGCACGACCAGCTTTTTATAATTTCTGGACAGAATATCTTCCAGCTGTGTTAAAAATTCATCTTCTGTTTTATACGGGCAATCAGATTCTATCCCGGGCTTATCATAAGGGTGTACCCACCATTGACTATCGTACATTACTAATACTACGTTTGGCGAAACGTTTATTTCAACCGGACCCGGACAACCACCAATAGGGTAATAATTGAAATTCTTAATATTAAGTGACTTGAGATAATTCTGCTGACGCAAAATAGCTTCATAACCATTCGCTGCGCCATTGTTCCAATCATGGTTACCAGGGATCATGTAAACCGTTGCATCAGAGCCTTGGGCCATTATTGCCTGTGAATCAAGCGGCATTTTAATCACATTATAATTTGGGAAGGCATCATCGGGCAACCCGTTTTTATAAAGATTATCTCCCAAATAAATGATGGAGGTCTTTTTATCAAAAGGCATAGTCTTTTTTACTGCTTCCAATACAGGTTGTCTGCCGTTAATAAATTGTCCTGCGTCGCCGATCAGTATTATTCTTGTTTCTAAAGTATCCTGTGCAAATGAAATTAAACCTGTTAACATACAGGTGATAAGCTGAAAAAAAACCTTCATAGATAACCTTACTTTTGTCTTTTGTAAAATAAAATATTTGCCGACCCTTCTTCGGCCCATTCGTTGGATATTAACAAGTCTCCCGAAGGTGTGAACGTGAGCCCTTCAGGTTGTTTAAAAAGATCGGGGTCAAGTTTAGCAACATGCAGCACTTTACCTTTCATATCCATAACCACCAATAGTTTAGCAATAGAAGAAATAATGTATACTTCATTTGTGAGCGGATTAACTGCTGTGGCCGAAGGTTTAAAATCACCTTTATTGATACCGCCTCTTTCTGCAATCTCATTAACATCTATTGTAAAGGCATCCGGATTATAAGTGAGCGAATCGATGTTAAAGGTCCACACTGATAGCACACCTTTAGGATCTTCCTTACATTCTTTACAAACCATTACCAGGTTACGTTTGGCTTTATCAAAATACAGGCTTTCGAATTCATTTACTTTTTTATCAGAGCCCGGGTATTTTATAGTGTTGGAAATGACTGAATCATTCCTGAAGTTCAACGTTTCTAAATCACCGTTGCTTATCAATACGTAAAAAGTGCTGTCAATGCGCAACACATCTTCATAATCTCTTTTTTTATCAAAGTACCAGCTTTTCGTTTCGCCGTTTCTATGTACATAAATCTTTGAAAACACACCATCTTCATCAATAATCGCAAACACAGAAGAATCTTTAGGATAGTAATCAATACCGGAAATCTCTATTAGCTTGCTGTTTAACTTAATTACTTTTGGGTGCCTAAGATTGTAACCTGGCAAGGCATTCTTATCCTGCTTCGGCTGTGACTGGCAACTAAAAAGAAATGCGCTAACTAACAAATAGGAAAAGACAGTTTTAATTTTTTCAATAAACATAGCCGAGTACGGTTATTTAGGTTTAGGCATTACAATCGTCAAATGGTATGCCGCTAATCAGCTAACCCGCAACGCTGCAATAAGTTATAAGTACAAAATAAAGATAACTTTACTTACAGTATCGATACTTCTGTTTGATGCTCTCTCTTTATAACAACCCGGCGTCTACAGAGTTCGCATAACTAAATGATAAATCTGAATAAAAATTGATTTCATGAAATATGCCCCTGTCCAAAATTTTGCTAATGGTAATTTCTGCCCATCTTCTTCTTC
>JBDSRT010000432.1:0-2803 GCA_039929165.1 Ginsengibacter sp. | reverse complement strand
ATTATGGAGATTAAGCCTGTAAGACTTGGTAGTTTAAAAAAAATTCGCCTGCAATAGGAACGTTTAACATAAATAGAATGGCGGAAAGCACATGTGACATTATCATTTAATGTTCTAGTGTTATGTTAGCTTTCAATTGACGGATAAAGTCTTTTTAATTTCACCCTTGCTTCTTTATTTGTAAACTGCCAATTAATTTTATTGTTTTTATTATTTCTGTTGGATTGCCATGCCTGAACTTCCTCCTTAATTTTATTAATATCAGAGATGTGCCGCTTTAGGCATTGCCCATTTAATACGTGTAATTCTATTTCTGCCATATTGAGCCAGCTTCCATGTTTAGGTGTGTATACAAATTCAAATCTGTCCCATAGGCGCTTTGCCTCTTTTGGTTCAAATGTTTCATAAAATGCCGAAGCCGTATGTGTTTTAAAGTTATCCATTACAAGTGTTATCTTTTTTGCCTTTGGGTATTCCTTGTCTGCAATTTGTTTTATAAACAATGCCCATTGCTTTTTTGTCTTAAATTCTGTAACCTCAACAAAACGTTTTCCTTTTAGTGGTTCATTAGCCATGAATATATTTATCACGCCATGCCTGATGTATTCGTAATCTATTCTTGCTTCCTGACCGGGCTTCATTGCAATGGCAGTCTTTCCTTCCTCTATTAACTGTTTAGGTGATTCATCCATGCAAACTACCGGATAGTCTTTACTATAAGGCCTTTTATAAACATCCAGCACATGTTCCATATTCGCTACAAACTCACTGTTTTTCTCCGGTGGTATTACCCAGCCTTTTGTTTTCCAGGGTTTAAGTTCGTTTTTTTTAAGACACTTCTTACTGTTACATGAGATATACTTTCGACATACTTAAGCTCTACCATCTTATCTGCCAATAATCGTAGCGACCATTTTGCATATCCTTTCGGCGGCTCGCTGCAACACAGCGTTACTAATTTGGCTTCAACATCACCATCTGTTTTCTTTTCATAAACACGGTTACTGATGCACCGTTCCAAAGAGGCCTCAAAACCTTCCTCTATAAATTTTTTCTTCACCCTGTCTATTGTCCGCATTCCTACTTTCAGCACCTTGCTGATTTGCTCATTAGTTATTTTTTCTGAATATTTTCCTTCATCACAATTCAACAAAATGTAAGCAACACGAAATGTTTGAGATGTATGGGAACCTTTGTTGATTATCACTTTAAGTTCTTCTACTTCTGTCTTTGTCAATTTGATTGTATAACGTATCATTTGTAATGGGTTTTACAAATATACAATAATTATACGTCAAATTATACTTAACTTAACACTAGTAGATGGAATACACAGTGATTTGCGGTCAGATCTTCTTACAAATAGTACAACACTTCCGTTCAGCAATGGTACCAATTCCATTTCTCATTACTGTTGTGCCGGCATGACTCGTTCGTCTCTGAATTTTTCACCGTCGTCGCATAATTGGTCAAAAAAAGCTAACTATTAAAATATGATATTAATTTTCCATCGTGACTAAAATAGTGTCTTCAAGAAAATGGCTAACCGTACTGCTGCATGTAGCTGCATGGACTTTGTTTTTTTCTCTGCCGTATCTTCTTACCTCGGCTTACTCAAATCCAAAGTCCCGGCCGGAAGACAACCCGGTAAACGATAATCACCGCCTCATCTTTTCCATTGCAATGGATATTACCTGGATGCTGTTTTTTTACATCAATGCCAATTTTATTATTCCCAGACTTTTATATAAGCAGAAGTATTTAAAGCTTGCCGTGGTGGAGTTGTTAGTGCTTACCTACATAGTATTGCAGTCTGCGCTGCTTTTCAATCTTTTAATGAGTCCGCAACAATTCGGCTGGGGGAAACATGTAATGTTCAACCTTTTTGCCTTCCTGCTCATCGGTTCTGCGAGTACGGCTTATGAGATGACAAGAGACCGCTTAAGAGCTGATAAACTTATTAAGGATAAAGAGAATGAGAACCTGAAAACAGAGTTGTCATTGCTGCGGTCGCAGGTTAGCCCGCACTTTATGTTTAATGTGCTGAATAATATGGTAGCGCTTGCCAGGAAAAAATCTGATCTACTGGAACCGTCTTTAATCAAACTGTCATCGCTCATGCGATATATGTTGTATGAAACAAATGATGAGAAAGTATCACTTGAAAAAGAAATAGATTACTTAAACAGTTATATAGATCTGCAGATGCAGCGCTTTGGTAAAAATGTCACGATAAAAACCTGTTTTAAAAATATTGATGCAGCTTACCAGATAGAGCCGATGTTATTAATACCTTTTGTAGAAAATGCGTTTAAACATGGCACCGGCTTAATTGAGAATGCACAGATTGATATTGAAATGACTATAAAAAATGACATGCTTCATTTTTCTGTACGTAACAAATACAACGAACACGCAGATGAAGTAAAAGATAAAACATCGGGTATCGGGTTAACTAATGTGCAGCGAAGACTAAATTTGCTGTATGGAGATAATCATAGTCTTTTGATAAACAGGAAAGACAACTGGTTTACCGTTTCTTTACAATTAAACCTTCACTAATGCTGCGTTGTATTGCGATTGATGATGAACCACTGGCGCTTGAACTTCTGGTAGATAATATCAGTAAAGTACCTTTTCTTGAATTGGTAGCAGAATGCTCAAATCCACTGGAAGCCTTAAAAGTTATGCAGGAACAAAGGGTCGATCTTGTCTTTTTAGACATACAAATGCCTGGCCTTACAGGTTTGCAGTTTATACAAAGCCTTGCTGAAAAGCCGATGTTTATTCTTATTACGGCGTA
>JBDSRT010000431.1:0-4995 GCA_039929165.1 Ginsengibacter sp. | reverse complement strand
ACGGCACCTTTTAAATCAACAGCATTGGAAAACAATGGTGCAATGTCATATCTATATTCACTATTTGCCTCAAATTGTATATCGCCGGTTCTATCATTAAAGCGATTGTTCTGGTAGGGAGCCAGTTTTTGTCCTCCAATACCAATCCCTCTTACAGGCCAGCCCCGCATACTGTTCGGTCCGCCGCCATAATATTGTTTGAAAAAGGGAAGCGTTGTATCACTCTTCGAGAACGGAATGCCCACACCTCCAAAGCCACGAAATACGATAGCAGATTTAGGATGACTTATTGTATATGTATATGCAGCATCAAATTTTACAAATTCCTTCAAATACTTATTTAGAAAATTTCCTGTATTGTCTTTTTTTGCAGACTTAAGTCTTCCCCACAACAAGCCAGACTCTTCTAAATTCATTTTCAGAGTATGTTGTCTTTCAGGATGAGTTGGGTTAATGCGACCATAGTTATAACTAAGACTTTGCCCCATAACCAAAGCGGTGTTGAAAGAGTATCTTAAAAAGGGATTTGCGGCGAGGATCGAATCGAAGGCATAAGTACGATTATACAACCTTCTAAAATCGAAGTTCAAAGGCCTGTAAACCCAGTTTGACGTAATCTTTTTTGAAAAGCCGTAACCAAATGAAGTATTAAAAACCTGTAAATTAAAAAAGCTGACCCGCTGAATTTGTGAAAGGTTAGTGTTGATAAATGTCTGCTGTTTTAAAAGCTGCTTTCTATTGATACTGTTGAAGGGCGTTACAAATTTTGGTATGAGAATATTATTAGTGTAACTCAGTTCATTAGAGTTGATTAATGTATTGTTTGTTTTACTGTTCGTATTAAATTCAATACCGGCTCTAAAACTATTCGTCATGCGAATGGCTTGTTTAGCCAGGTTCCTGTTAAGAATTGAAATATTTCCTGATACGCCCAAAAGATTACCTGATGAACTCGCGGAGATATTATTATTCGTTGTGCTGTTGGCAGAATAACTCAGCTCTACGCTTCCTTCAAAACCATATTTTTTTACAGGAATAAGTTTGATAACAAGATTTAAAAGGTTAGTGTCTTTTACTTCAATGATGTCAATTGCAGGACTTTCCCAAACGCCGAGTTTATACAGGCTATTCAAAGTTTTATAATAGTCTTCCTGTTTATAAACATCACCTTTTTTAAGAAAGATGTTCTTGGTAAGTAGCGGGGTTGTAAATAATTTTTGTTTGTATTTTATAGACAGGCCTTTTGTGCTTTCTGTTGTTAAGCCTGTGTCAGTGAACACCATACCTGGCACATAATCAGGCAATACATAAATATCATTGATATAATATTTCGTGAAGCCGCTGCTGTCCTTATTAGATTTATTCAATTGAAGCGCCAGCTTTATTGTAGGTTTATCTTTTTGTGCATTTGCTTCAGCAAGTAATTGTAAAGCCTCAAACGGATCTTCAGATACTGTAGTCAAGGCAGCAATACTTGTATCACCTGTAACTCTAAACTGATCAGTAGTAAACTTATAATAGCCGTTGTTTCTATAAAGCTCAACAAGCCTGTTAGTCTCAGCTGAGATAGCCGCTTTTGTTACCGGCTTGTTTTCCTGTAGAGGCGATTCTTTCCTTGTATCAATAGCGATTTGCTGAAGTTCAGGCTTATCTATGAGATAAGCAAAAGTGTCAATCAGCGTCCGCTTGCCGGATGTTACATCATAAGTTACGGTTACTCTTTTCTGATCTTTTTTACTGCTATCAACAGAAAATCTATAAGTCGCCAAGGGGTTATAATAGCCAAGATTAATTAAAGACACCTGCATATTATCAGCAGATTTTCTGGCGGCTGCAGTATCAAATGCAGGCGGTCTGTCAATGTAATGCAGTAGGAATGCTACGTCTTTAGTGCGCACTTTCGAACTATCATCCAATTGCGTATTCAATCGTGACTTAATGATCACCTCTTCATCTTTTGTAACACCTATAATGTTCAGGTTGATAATGTTGTTATAAACGAAAGGCTTATTCTTTTGATATTTGCGTATAATTGTACATCCAGAAAAAAAAATCAAAAGGATCAACAAAGAGGTGTAGGCAATAGATTGTGATCTGCAAAAAACCATAGTAGAAGCCATGTTGAGCAAAGCGGCCGCCAAATATATCCAAAGTTTGCACCATAAAAAATTCAGGGATGAAGAGGATTTGTTAATTGCAGAAGGGGTAAAAGTTTTGCATGATATCATCAGTTCAAAAAAATTTGAATGTCGCTTACTATATGCCACCGCTGATTGGTTTGATGAACATGAACAACTATTGGAAGGACTAACGTCAACCCAAAAAATAGTTGCTAGTGAAGATGAGCTTACCAAAATCTCTACACTTCACACACCCAATAAAGTGCTTGGTGTTTTTAAACAACCAAAGTCTGCGGAAATAGTTTTGGAAAATAACATTAGTCTAATGTTAGACGACATCAGCGACCCGGGTAATATGGGAACTTTGATTAGAATAGCAGATTGGTTTGGGATAGAAAATATTATTTGCAGCGAGCATTGCGTTGAAGTTTATAATCCAAAAGTGGTGCAGGCAACTATGGGAAGTATATGCAGGGTGAATGTTATGTACACGTCTCTGCCTGCATTTATCCAAAACAATCGAGCTATACCTACTTATGCTGCTTCTTTACGTGGTGAATCATTATCAACTTTAGACTCAACAACCGAAGGCATTTTGATTGTCGGCAACGAATCAAAGGGTATTAGTAATGACGTGCTTGATTTATCTACAAAAAAAATAACAATACCTAAATACGGCCAAGCAGAATCTTTAAATGCTGCGGTAGCAACTGGTATCATCCTGTCGTGGATGAAGGAGGCGTGAGGTATGAGGCATTATTGGCCTTAAGAGTTGATGTATGAATATGTCATTGGTCAGTAAGTTATTCGTCATTATTAAGACTTTGGTTTTATACCTGACACTTCAAACCCGATACCTCAAAGCTCAGTCTCACCTAAACTGTATTGCTTTTACCGGTTGTACTTTTTTTACCAATATAGTAGGAACAATCAGCATAAAAAAGCATATGATAAGCGTACCAATATCAACTGCTACAACCTGCCACCACACAACATCTGCATGAGCAGCATTCATATAGTAGGCTTCTTCGTCTAATTTTATAAAGCCAGTTTTTTCTTGTATATAGCAAATGAATAAGCCTAATACTGTGCCGGCACCGATGCCTGCTATTGCGATTAAAGTTGTATTATATAAAAATATTTTTTGAATCATCCAGTCGTCAGCGCCGACAGCTTTTAAAATGCCTGTCATACGGGTTCGCTCCAGGACGAGTATGATCAAGCATGTAATAAGATTTACAACTGCAACGATCACCATGATTGAAAGTAGTATTGTTTTAATCTTATTTTGAAGATTCAGCCAGTCAAAAATATTTGGATAAATATCAGTGATAGTCCTGCTATACCACATGGCAGGCAGCGTTTCCGATTCATTAATGATAGTATTTAAAGTGTCTGTTTGTTTATAATCATTAAGGTAAACTTCGTATCCACCGATTTCCCCCGCATCCCAATCATTCAGCCGCTGAATTAATTTGATATCTCCCAGGCAAAAATTATTATCATATTCTTCTATACCTGTTTTAAAAATCCCTGCGATCTTTAAACGACGAGCCCTTTTACTGCCATCACTTTGTATAAAAAAAATGTCTACACTATCGTTAACATTAGCCTGTAGCTGGTTCGCTGCATATTGAGATAAGTTAACATCTTTACTATAACCACTGTCTTTAAAGGAAATCCATTTACCATCAATAAGAAAACTATTAAGGCGTTTAAAATCAAATGAGCTGTCTACACCTTTCATGAGCACACTTTCAATATCTTCTTTGTATTTTATTATAGCCGACTTAGTTGCAAATCGCTCAACGGTCTTTACGCCTGGCAGCTTGTTTATAAACAATTCTATGGTAACATTTTTTTCTATCGGGTATTCTTCGGCAATATTTGCATGTGCCAACACATTTTGCTGTACCCTGATGTGACCCCAGAAACTAAACACCTTATTGCTGATCACTTTTTGAAAGCCATTAACAAAACTCAATGCAACTATCATAATGGCAACACTAATCATAGTTGCGGTAATTGCCAGGCCGGTTATGAATGCCGAAAATGTTTTGTGACTATTAAAGGAGAGGCGTTTTGCTATAAAGAACGGAACATTCAAACGGCATATTTTTGGTAAATTGTAAATCTAATTTTTTTAATCCACTTCAATGACCGATGTTAAAAATGCCTGCTATAAATGCTACATAATTCTTTTACTCATCCCTATAGGTATTAGGGCGAAAGCTGTTAGTGGCGATAGTGTTTATGTGCCAAATATCCATTCCGTTCGTCTGCATACCTATGGTGATCAAACAGGACTCCCCTTACTTTCTTTAGGCTCCAATGATTTAGTTGAACTCCATTTTGACGACCTGAATGGTGGCGTAAAATATTACTATTACACTTACCAGCTTTGTAATGCAGATTGGAAGCCTGTTAACGTTAGCCAGTTCGATTATTTAAAAGGGTTTACGCAAATGCGTTTTACGAATTATAGGTTTTCTTCAATTGCCTATACAAGATATACGCATTACCAGGCTATGTTGCCTGAGAAGAGCGCCCAGCCGATACGCTCTGGTAATTATATTATTAAAGCGTTCCTTGATGGGGACACATCTAAGGTTGTGTTCACAAAGCGTTTGCTGGTATTAAACAATAAGGCTACTATATCAGCCAGGGTTACACAACCGTTTTTACCAGAATATTTTAGAACACATCAGAAGCTGCAATTCAACATAAACATTACTGGTCTTAATACTTTTAGCGCCACGCAACAGATCAAAGTTGCTGTGTTGCAAAATAATCGTTGGGACAATGCTTATATAAATATTCCACCGACATTTATAAGAGGCACTTCGCTTGAGTACAATACCGAAAATATTGTTTT
>JBDSRT010000430.1:0-4877 GCA_039929165.1 Ginsengibacter sp. | reverse complement strand
CTCAATAACCGGCTTTTCCCAGGTAACTACAAGCAGTATTACCGGAACCGCAACTGCTTCAGGCAATGAAGTCTTAGAAAATGCTACAATTACCGCGACGCATTTGCCAACCGGCACTGTGTACCGCAGCGCAACATCTAAAGGCGTGTTTAATCTTGTAAATCTAATTCCTGGCGGACCATATAGAATTGAAGCTACGCATGTAGGTTATGATAGTTATACTGAGGACAGCATTTTCCTGCCGTTAGGCGAAAATGTTAGAATTGATGTGCCTTTAGCCCAAATAGGTAAAACACTTTCTGAAGTAGTAATTGCAACAACAGGTTCTATCAGGAGAAAAACCGGCGCTTCCACAAGTATCAATCGTGCACAAATAAACGCTTTACCAACTTTAAGCCGCAGTGTAGCTGATTACACCAGGCTTACACCGCAAGCAAATGGTAACTCATTTGGTGGTGTTAGTAACAGGTATAACAACATAACTATTGATGGCGCTGTAAATAACGATGTGTTTGGTTTGTCTGGATCAGGAACACCAGGCGGACAGGCGGGTACAACAGCAATTTCATTAGATGCCATACAGGAAATACAGGTGGTGCTTGCGCCTTATGATATTACTTATGGCAATTTCACCGGCGGCGGCGTTAACGCTGTTACAAGATCAGGCACTAATAAATTTGAAGGATCAGTTTATGGCTTTTACCGTAATCAAAAAACGATTGGTAAAGATGTGGTTACGGGTTTAAAGGCTACAACATTCAGTGATAAACAATACGGCATCCGGCTTGGCGGACCAATCATTCCAAATAAATTGTTCTTTTTTGTAAATGGAGAACTAGCCCGCAGAACGGCGCCTACTTTATTTAACGCCGGGGAAACCAATTCATTATTAACTGATGAAGAAGCACGAGGACTTGCAGATTCCGTTCAGGCTAAATACAATTATAATGTTGGTAATGCCAATGTTGTAGATGCGTTAACGCAAAGCGACAAACTGTTGGGACGCATAGACTGGAACATCAGCGAAAAACACAGGCTCACTGTTCGTCATAATTATATCAAAGCTTTTGATGATAATATTTCACGTTCGGCGACATTGTTCCGTTTTGGCAATAATGCTTATAAGTTTAATAACAGCCAAAACATTAGTGTGATTGAATTGAGAAGCAAGTTTAGCAATGTGGTTTCAAACAATTTGATCGTGGGCATTCACCGCATAAGGGATTACCGCACAACGAGTGGTTCATTGTTCCCGTTTGTTGAAATCACCAAAGGCTCGGGCACTGTGCAATTTGGCTCAGAAAGAAGTTCTGTAGCGAATGAACTTGATCAGAATATTTTTGAAGTAACGGATAATGTAAAAATTTTTAAAGGCAAACACACTGTTACCTTAGGGACACACAATGAATTTTTTAAATTTAGAAACCTGTTTATAAATAATTTAAATGGACGCTGGTCTTTCAATAGTCTGAATGATTTCTACAACAGCAATCCACGCCAGGTACAGGTTACGTATTCAAATATCGCTGGCAACACAAAACCTTCAGCCTCGTTCGAGTCTGCGCAGCTTGGCTTTTACATTCAGGATGAATACCAGATCAATCCGCAGTTCAGATTGACGGCAGGTTTGCGTGCAGACGTACCAATAGTAAAAGATGAACCGCCATTTAATAAAGTTGTTGATTCAACTTTTGCCGGTCAATATTCTACCTCATACATACCCAACAAACAATTATTATGGTCGCCCCGTATCGGTTTTAATTACGATGTTGTTGGCGATAAAAGTGTAATTGTAAGAGGTGGTGCAGGCATCTTTACAGGCCGTGTGCCTTTTGTTTGGATCTCAAACCAATTCTCCAATAATGGTTTATTGTTAAGCACAATAAGCGTAAGTGATAACAACACAACACCTGATAATGAAGTAAATAACGGTAATGGTTTTGAACCTGATCCGGCTAAGCAAAGTTCTCTGGGTGCTGCCGGCCGTACTTTTGAAGTGAATATTATTGATAAGAATTTCAAGTTTCCGCAGGTAGCCCGTTTTAATATTGCTACAGACTTTAAATTACCGGGAGAGATCAGTGCTACAATTGAAGCCCTTTATTCTAAAACGGTAAACAATATTTTTTACAGTGATGTAAATCTTACCGAAGCTGCAGGCGTTGTTGACCCTGTGTATAATAATGGTGCAGATAAGCGCATTGCCTTCTCTCCCTCAACAACTGGCAGAAGAATAAATCCAAACATCACCAACGCTATTCTTATTTCAAACACCAATAAAGGGTACACGTATAATATCACTGCACAGCTAAGCAAAACATGGAAAAATTCTTATGTGTCGCTGTCTTACAATCATAATGATGCTGCAGACGTTAACAGTGGTGCAAGTTCTACCGCACTTTCTAATTGGGAGTTTGTACAGGTTGCCGGCAGCCCTAACACACCGCCCCTGGCAACATCAAACTATGCCTTAACACATCGTATTGTTGGCGTGTTTACAACCAACATTAATTTTGCGAAACACTTTAAGACCGGATTAGGTTTTTTCTACTCAGGCAATTCGGGCAGCAAGCTTACTTATCTTGTTAACGGGGATCTAAACAGCGATGGCCGTTTCGGGAATGACCTGGCTTACATTCCCGCAAATGCCGGTGAAATTACTTTTATTGATTTTATAAATTCAAACAATACAATAAGATATACTGCAGCGGAACAGGCAACTGCCTTCCAGGATTTTGTTAGCAACAACAAATACTTGAACAGCAGGCGAGGTAAATACACTGAAAGAAATGGTAGCAATACGCCCTGGGAACATGTTATTGATATGCGTATTTCACAAGACTTTGCCGTTAATGTTGGCGAAAGCAAACACACTTTGCAGTTCACTTTTGATGTATTCAACTTTACAAATTTGCTTAATAAAAAATGGGGCAGACAACATGCTGTTTCCAACCAGGCTTATAATCTTTTAACTGCTGTCAACAGAACATCAGGCGCTTTTATTGGGAAAGGTTACAACTTTAGTATCGGGCAAAAGCCGTGGGCACCAACATTTGCCTCAAGGTTCCAGGGACAATTAGGGCTTAGATATTCTTTTAATTAATACAACACATGCGACATAACAAAGGTCATCTGATGATGCCCTTTGTTATGTTATATATCCGATCTGTTATTACATCAATTATTATCAGGTATAAAATTATTTTGTCCCCAACCCCAAATTAAAAAAGCCGGGAAAGCTTTAGCCCAGGTTGGAACGTCATGACGGCCATCTGCAAGCTCTACATATTTAATGTCATTTTCCCTGTCATACCCTTTCATCTGCAATTCATAAATAAGACTTATCGTATCATCAATAGCATCAATAACACCATTATTATTGCGGTCTGCTGTTTCATCTAAAGTTCCTGTTTCAAAAAAAAATTTTAACCACGGTTTATAGGTCCCTTTTCTTACCTGCATATGCATAACGCGATGCAGGTCTTCATCAAATAAAATATCATGCTGCCCAACCGTGCGCCACCAGAATGAACCACTGAAAACGCCAACACGGTAAAATTCATTTGCATGATTCCAGACAATATCCATAGCACTTAAACCGCCAAGCGAAAACCCACAGAAAGATTTATCTTTAAAAGATGCTTTATTACTGGCTTTTCTAACAAAAGGCAATAGTTCTCCAAAAACAAAATTCTGGTAAGCCAGCGCTGTTGTACCTCTTCCTTTATAATCTAAAATTTGAGCTGTACCATATTCATTCCGTCTATCACCGCTGCAGTGGATGCCAACGCATAACAGCGGTAGTAATGTATCCCCAGCATAGAGATCATCAAGTATGTTTTCAAAAACCATTTTACGAAGATCCTGGCCATCGTTTATTAGCAATAAACTTACATCGGCTGTATTATCAAAACCGGGCGGATAATAAATATCTAATTCCACATCTCTTTTCAAAAACGATGATGTAATGATAAAATGTTCTACTAAAACCACCGGCGCATTATCCGTATCCATAAGCTGTAAAAATAATTAAACAAAGTGTACTTACAGATTTGCAGATGATAGCACTTACGTTTAGTTCGGCATAACATAATTTGCTATTTTGAAAGTTTAAAATATATATTTGGCTAGCTGAGTTTTAAAAATTTCCTCTCCAATTAAAATATTTTTATATGAAGAAAATCGGGATCCTGTTTGGCAAAGAAAGAAGCTTTCCTGAAGCATTTATTGAAAGAGTAAACAGTAAAAATATAAAGGACATTACTGCCGAAGCAGTTTCCATTGATAAAGTTATGCAGGGCGAAAGCAGTGGCTATGCAGTTATTATAGACCGTATTTCGCAGGACGTGCCCTTTTACCGGGCTTTTTTAAAGAACGCTGCGCTGTGTGGCACAGCTGTAATCAACAACCCGTTTTGGTGGAGTGCCGATGAGAAATTTTTTAATAACTGCCTGGCCACTAAAATAAATGTGCCTGTACCTAAGACAGTTATTCTGCCATCAAATTCCTTACCTGTTGATACAGGCAATGAATCGTTTTCAAACCTTGCATACCCGCTGGATTGGGAAGGTATTTTTAATTATGTTGGCTTCCCTGCTTATATGAAACCGCATGCTGGTGGTGGCTGGAAGAGCGTTTATAAAGTAACAGATCGGGAAGATCTTTTTCAAAAACATGCTGAAACAGGAGAACTTGTAATGTTGTTGCAGGAAGAAATTGTTTTTGACGAATATTATCGTTGCTATTGTATTGGCGGCAAGTATGTACGCATTATGCCATACGAGCCACGCAATCCACATCATCTGCGTTATGCAGCAGACTTCTCACCAAGTAAAGAACGCCTGGAGTTGATGGAAGAAATTGTTCTACGTATTAAT
>JBDSRT010000429.1:0-10155 GCA_039929165.1 Ginsengibacter sp. | reverse complement strand
ACATTAATGATGCGTTAATGTGCGATGTTACGGATAATGATACAACCAATCGAAAGGCATCCGGGCTAATAGGCCTGCAATTGCACGCAGGCCATATTATGAGAGTAGCATACAGGAATCTTAGTCTAAAGGAGATAAAATAATATATTTCTTTTGGGGTACTGAACATAGAGAAATAGAATGTTGCTTGGTGTTATTACTTAACATCCTTTTAATTGTTTTATGAATTGTGATAATATTGTCTTTAATGTGCAACTAGTACAGCTGGCATCAAGTTGCAGGTTAGACTAGCGTAAAAAAGCTAGGCTTCATAGGATTCTAAAGTGGTTGCCATAAACAGATAAGATGACTTTGTTACTACCAACACAGAAAGGGAAGTTTACGGCAGCCAGCACGTCAGCGCCAGTGTTTTTTATAAAAAAGCATATGCCACTGATTCCGCGACCGTCTTGGAATGGTATTGCAAAATTTCTCGTGAAATATCAGGAGATCAAATTCATCATCCTTTGTAGACTTGTGGAAAATTAATTGTTAGCAAGAGTGATAGCAGTTGTGAATAAACAGGAATTGTAAGTGAAGAAAGTTGCTCAAAATCATTTTGTTTTTATCATAGAAATCAAAGGCAGGAAATTTGTAAGGGCTGTAATAAGGAGTAAAATCAAATTCTGTTATATTTTCGTTATCGGTAAAGTGAAAGAAAATGAAGAGCCTTTTCCAACTTCCCTTTCAACAAAAATAGGTCCCTTCGTTTTTTTTATTATTTCTGAGGAGATGAACATGTCTAATCCCAGCTCCGGAAATGTATCTTCCATCACAAGGCTTACCCTATAAAATTGTTCAAACAAATGGCTTTGTTTTGTGAATGGTAAACATTTTTGTTCAGCATTTACATACTTGGCTTAATGTTCAGGAAGAAATTGACAAGTATTCAAACAAAAAAGCTCTGACCTGGGCAGGAAAGAGGAACAGAAAATATCTGGGAAATAAAGAGGGCACAAGAATTAACTTGTGCCCTCTTTGTATAAATGGTAGACTATATTTTATTTGCCTTGAACAATATCAATGATCACGCTTCTATTGTAAAAGCGTTCTTCAGGAAAAGTGTTTTCAAAGGGTGACATGTTTACATCCTCCCCAAATCCATAGGTTTCGAATGTAACGCCCTTTTTATTAGCTACTGATAAAGCCTGTGCAATAATATTCTGCGCACTTTTAGCTCTTTCGTTAGATAAAGTATGGTTGTATTTTTCGTCACCAATAATATCAGTATGACCATGAATAATAACAGTACTGCCGGCAGGTATTAGTGGTGTTACCACATCTGACAGAAATGACTCATAACTGGCGATTGATTTAGATTTATCAAAATCAAAAAGGATACTATACCTCAACCCTTCCTGGTTAGCTTCATCGGCTTTCATCAGGCTCACACTACTTTGTTTTGTAATTGTTTGGCCACTGTTGGTTTCCCCCGTCATGGCTATTTTATAATTCCCCTGGCTATTGGTACCCAAAATAGTTTTGCCGGCAATAGAAGCCTGGTCCTGTGTATAAGGGCCGTAATGTTGTACCATACCTTTTTCATCGGTAATATCAACCTTCCAGGATTTAAGTGAAACAGCAGCGCCTTCCACATTCAACAGCACATGGCTATCTAAAGGATCGGGCTGAATAGCTTTAATTTGAACAGGTTTAAAAAACGGCGATGAACTTCCACCAACCTGCATCATCAATTCCGGTGATGTGCTCACGATATCCACCCTGCGATCACCTTCTTTTAACAAGGCAAGGTCTGTGGTTGCGCCAGGCTGCTCAGATGGGATTGACGGTTTATCGCGGCCTTCCGTCATGATTCTTGAGGCGTTTATCCCAAACACAGTAAAGAGATAATTTTTAATATTTTCCGCCAGCATTTTACCTTCAGCAGGATTTTTATCTGCAGCACCACTTAGCGAAATAGTGCTTTGAGGATTAGAACGCATACGGTCTCCCACAATATTTAAAATATTATGATATACTGCTAACTGCCTTGCTGAACGGCCACTGTTCAGGTTGTTGGGCTGGCCTTCCTGTAATTGTGCTTCTTTAAATGAAGCAGCCTGTGCCGTATTTAATAACACGTACCTGGCTGGAATATCTGTAGAACCAAGGTTAAAAAACACAGAGTTTCGGATAGGAAAAGTTTCTTTTACCTGGCGGTTGAGCGGCACAACTTTAGGAGCCCTTACTGTAAACTGAACATCTTTTTCTATTGGTGTTACCGCCATAATTTCCTGGGCTGGTTTCACTAAAGCCATGCCTCTTTTTTTGCCGAATTTAAGCGCCATACCAGCACGCACAGTATAAACTGACCACGATTCAACTTTACGTGGATCATGACCAAAATCAGTTAGAAATGATACGAAAGGCGACAACCGCATTTGTGTTACACTATTTGAAGCTGATAGCGGGATATCTATACCTGCTCCAGCCTGCGCAGAGAATACGGTTTTATCAATATCACTCCAGGCGCCTCTTTTATCAATTTGTTTTTGTTGGGTATAGGTAAATGCCTTAGTCACATTAAAGCTAATTGTTGGTCCGCCAAACAAATAAAATTTTGAACCAAAGGGTGCAAGTCTTAAACTTGGCTCTACGGTTACATAACTGAGATTAGTTGAAAGATTTGCAGGGCAGTCACATGGTGCCATAACCTGGTCAAACTTACCGCCGCGGTTATCATACGCTACATTTAACATACCACCCAACACCCTGTTAGGCCTGTACTCAGCCAATAGGGAAGCATACGGCTTTACGCCATCACCTTTATGAAATGCTGCCGGTACCGTTACAGAATTATTAAGAACCTGTGTTGTTCCCCGATAGGTATTAAAGTTTGCGGCGGCAGACTCACCAAACCACCAAACGGGCTGGGTTGATTTTACTTTTTGTGAATAGCCTGTGATGCCGGTTAACAGCAGCATCATAAACAAGGATGTAAATTTTTGTTTTGTTATATAATGTGGGAACATGATTGTGTTTTTAAGATGATTGGTTTTTTATCCTGATAAAGTCCCGCCCCACTGGGCGGGACATATTATTTTTAAAGTTTAGTTCGGAACGTTGATGGTGGTGTTTACCATGGTAACGGAAGCATTTAATGAAAGTGCACGTCCGTTCAGTACTGTTTGTACTGCATTGCCAGCTGTAGAAAACGTAACGCCTGCAGAAGCAATTATATTCCCTGTCATAATACCGCCGCCGGCGCCATTAATAACAGCTGCACTGCCAACATACCAGAACACATTTTTAGCTAAGCCGCCATTGATCAGGCTCACACTGCGTGCACCTGATGGGCCTGCCACGCCAACTGTTAGGCCGGCAGCAGTTTGAAATATCCAGACAGCATTAGGGTCACCTTTGGCATCCAGTGTAAGATTGCCATTCGTAATTTTAAATGTACCACTCGCAGATTTATAAATGCCCGGGGCTAATGTTAAGCCTCCAAGTTCGCCTGCACCCGGATCAATACCCCCGGGTTTTGCACCAGGGGAAATGCTGAGATAGGCTATGGTAGCATCAGCCAATCCCTTAGTTGCAATGGTAAACGATGTTGCCGTACCTGGCGCAGGTGCTGCAGTGTAGATCCTGCCTTTTACATCACCTTCATTAAGGGGTGTTTCTGTATACTTATCGCCTGAAGTACCATCATGAAAACCGGTAATTAAGGTAGATGCACCTGTGGTGCCTATGCTGCCATTATTGATTACTGTATTTAAACCCTGGTTGGTAATACCAGCACTGCCGCCGAAAGTACCGAAAAGTGATGCGCTGCCTAAGGTTGGTATATCAGGTATTACAGCAAGCGTAGTAAAGCTCCAAACATAATTGGCGGCAAGCGGGTTACCGGCAACATCTTTAGCACCTGTGGTAACGGTAGCTGTATATGTCGTATTATTAAGCAAGTCGTTAGCTGGTGTAAAGGTGGCTTTGGTGCCGCTATAATTTACTGTACCGGAGATCAAGGTAGAACCTTTCTTTAAGGTGAAAGTTGTGGTGGTAAGGGTTGAGGCATCCATTGATTCACTAAAATTTGCAGACACTTTTTTATTAAGGGCTACTGCTATAGCGCCGTTTACAGGATCTGTAGAAGTGACGGTGGGGGTTCTAATGTCGGTTACAGGTGTAGCGAAGCTCCACACGTAATCAGCTGCAAGGCTGTTTCCGGCTTCATCTTTAGCACCTGTGGTAACGGTAGCTGTATATGTCGTATTATTAAGCAAGTCGTTAGCTGGTGTAAAAGTGGCTTTTGTGCCTGCATACGTTACAACGCCTGCAATTGAAGCATTGCCGTTCTTTACTGTAAAAGTTGATGAGGAAATTGTTGAAGAGTCCATCACCTCACTAAAATTTGCAGAAACTACTTTAGGTAATGCAACATCAGTTGCCCCGTTTACAGGGTCTGTGGATATAACTGTTGGTGCCTTTACATCCGGCGCTCCGGTGGTAAAACTCCATACATAATTGTTGGCAAGGGCATTATTGGAAAGGTCTTTAGCGCCGGTTGCAATAATACCTGTATAAGTGGTACCTGGTAAAAGATAAGTTGCCGGCGAAAATACCACAGACGATCCTGAGTAAGTTACAGTGCCTGAAACAGCAGTGCCACCAAGCGTGGTATTAACAATAGTAAAGCTTGAGGTGGCGGATAAAGAATCCATTACCTCACTGAAGGTGGCAGTAATTTTTTTATTAAGCAGCACGGCGGTTGCGGCATTTGCCGGGTCAGTCAGAATAACTTTTGGCGCCGTCACATCAGGGTTACCTGTTGTAAATTCCCAGGTATAATCATTGATCAAAGCATTACCTGCAGGATCTTTGGCACCCCTGGTTATAGTACCGGTGTAAACGGTATTGGCAATAAGGGTGTTTGCAGGAGCGAACGTTGCAGTCATCGCTGAATAAGCCACTAAGCCAGGAATAAGCGTAGACCCCTGTTTTACTGTAAATGTAGTTCCGTTAATACTCGTTGAATCCATCACCTTACTGAAAGTTGCGCTAAGGGTGCTGTGAAGATCTACATCTGTAGCACCATCAACAGCAATGGTAGACACTACAACAGGGCATACGCTGGTGAGGCCTGTTTCCTCAATAACTTTTTTACAGCCGGCAGCAATTGCCACCAATAAAAAGAGAATAAACCATTTGTTGAAAACGTGGGAAGAGCCTTTACGCATGCGCAAAAAGCCCTTCTCTTTGATTAAAGAGTTGTTTTTCATAATTGAACTTTAAAATGAGATTGTCTGTGTTTGAATTTTTACACAATTACTACAACGCAAAAGGATGGCAGTACAATCTGTGAAGTTGTTACATGATTAAAGGCCGGCGCTTACATAAATCACACATCTTCTGCAACGGGGTGTTGCCTGTGTTGAAGTTCTTTAAAATTAGTGGGGTTAATGCCTGTTACTTTTTTAAACTGATTTGATAAATGTGCAATACTGCTGTAATGAAGTTTTGATGCAATAGCGGTAAGTGTCAGTTCGCCGTTTTTAATAAGGTCTTTTGCTCTTTCTATTTTTTGATTTATGATAAATGCCTGGATGGAGATTTTTTCAACTTCTGAAAAAAGGTTGGCGAGATATGTATAATCATAACCGAGTTGCTGGCTTAGGTAATCTGAAAAATTAGTTTGCAATTGTTCGTTTGAATAATGCACCAGATCCGTGATAACATGCTTAATCTTATCAACAAGTATACTCTTTTTATTGGCTGGCAAATCTTCTGTCGACATTTTATTCAGGCTTTGCCGGGTTACATCGTGCATCACGCCTATCATTCGGTAAGCTTTGCCTTCTTTATCCCTAAAAATGGTGGCCTTGTCAAATATTTTGGCAAGCGAGCCGTCAAATCTTATAAATTCATAAGCGTGTTGCCAATGGATTGCAGATGATGCAATGGCCTGCTGAAGGCTGCTTCTAACCTGCGCTTTACCTTTTGGGTGAAGACATTTGGCCCAATCAGCCGTATTACCCTCATTGTTTTGAATAGCATATCCAAACAATTCCTTATAACCTTCACCAATAAATATTTCATTGCTTTGTATTTTCCAATCCCAGATAACATCCATTGATAGTTTGGCAGAAAGAAGAAATTTTTCACTGTCATCTCCGGCGGGGTGTATTTTCCGTTCAAGCCTGTTTTCCAGTACCTGCAACTCACTTACATCATGTATAGCACCTATCAAGCGGATAGCTTTTCCTTTTTCATTTCTTACAATGCTTGCCCTGCAGTTGGTATGCGCTATTGTTCCATCATACCGGCTGAAGCGGAATGCATCCTGCCAGCTCCGGTCGCTGGAGTCCAGTGTTGTAAACAACTTAGCCTCAACCAGCTTTTTTTCCTCCCGGAGCAGGCAATTCCTGAATTGATTAAAATCTACAGTGTTATTTTTCACTTTATATCCAAACACCTCTTCAATACTATCCCCTACATATATGTTTCCTGAGGCAATATCCCAATCCCACATTACATCATATGATGCTTGTGCTATTTGCTTAATCCATTCGTTGTTTTCAGCAAGCTTGGCTTCTGATTTTGCGAGGGCGACATTAATATTGTTCTTTACTATTTTTTCTTTGTGCGTATCAATCTTTTCTTGTCTCGATTTAGCAATTACGATGTTTTCAGCAACTATTTCGCCCTTTTTTTTATCAATAGTTATTTGTTTCAGTATGCTTTTACTCATGTCGGTAAGGGTGATAGTAGCTTTTTCTATTCCATCTTTATCCAAAAAAATGGCGGCTGTCATTTCACACTTTATGATTTTACGGCTTTTTAATACAACATTTTGCAAATTACCGCTCTGAGGGCTATTGTGCTTTTGCTGAAAGAAAGTTTTAAGAGTTCCTTTTCTTTGTTCAATAAGAGAATTAAATGGTAGCGCTAATATTTCATTTTTAGAGTACCCCAACAATTTGCATGAGGCCTTGTTAGCTAAAACAATATTTCCATTGGTGATATCGCAGACTAGGTTGGCTTGTGCAGAATTATTGAAGGCAAGATGGTATAACATAGTTTAGATATTAAGACGTTGGCAGTTTGTTGATTCAATACCGGACAACTAATTAGGTAAGGTAGTTCTATTTGGTAATCTAGTAAAACTGATATCCGTGAACATAATGAATGCTGCTGGTTAGGTAGACTATGTTCAAACGCCTTCATCAGCCGACAACTCTCCACGTGCCTGCATTTCTAAAATTCTTTTTGCATAAGCTTTCTTATTAAACCTTACAATCAGATAGATTATCAGCAGTAATGGAAGTATTACTAGCAACAATAAATTTCTATTTCTTGGGTTATCGTTGCTAACCTGGGGATAAGTAAATAAGAGCACTAATGTAATACCGCATAACCATACGAACTGGGTATTGTATTCTTTATAAAGCCATTTGTGCCATTTAAACTGCATTTTTTTAAAGGTGTTTCCCAGTCCTTTAAATGAAGGAATCCACCTGTTAACACGTTTACAATATTCATTAAATTCTTCCCCAAATTTGTTTCTCAGGTAATCCTCTTCGGCCAGGACAATTGTTTGATAAATTAATATAAATAGCGGTATTACAACAAATACATAGATCAATGAATTTGACAAAATTCCAACGCCCGCTAACATCAATATATTACCCACATACAAAGGATTTCTGCAGTGGTTAAACATGCCGGTTGTCACCAGGCCGTGGGCGGCAATTTTTCTATTAATACCACCTCTTAATATATAGGCCAGTCCGATGGTAGCACCCCTTAAGAGTTGACCGGCAACGGTTACAACTAGTCCAATAATGACGGGCCAAAGCCAATAATGCGTTCCAAGCTTTTCTTCGGAAAATATTCGGGGTGAAGGAATGAATAGTAAAGCGTATAAAAAAATAAAAAGTGTGTTCCTGTGGTGAAAAAAGAAATTACCGATTCGTACCATTAATATTTTTTTGCGATGAAGCCGGCAAAGTTGTACCACTTAAAAAACACTTCGCAATGATTGTAACCTGCGTTTCTCAATAACGTAATATTCTCACTTAATTTATAAGGGATAAGAACGTTTTCTAATGCTTCACGTTTCTGCGAGATTTCTAACTCACTGTACTCATTTCGCCTTTTAAAATTGTAGTAGTAATCAATAAAATCTCTGTTGAATAAACTGTCTTCAGCCAAAACTTTTTCTATCACGATAAGCGCTCCGCCTGGCAACATTCCGTCATAAATTTGCTTTAATAATCTTTCCCTGTTCAGCGGCCTGATAAATTGAAGTGTTAGACAAAGGATTGCAACTGAAGCGTCATGTATATGTACATTGTTATTTAGATCAGCAGTTTCAAGGCTGATGTCACGGGTAACGCCAGCTGCATCTAACTTTTCGCGGCACTTTTTCAACATGTCGGTCGAATCATCAATACCAATAAAAGACACCTTCTGTGGTAAGGTATCGTTCATGTATATCATAGTGGTTCCCGTGGAACAACCCAAATCATATACATAACTTTTATCCTGGTAATGATCGATAGTAAGTTCACTGATCATCCTTTGAATTTCTTCATAATAAGGTACTGATCTGTTTACCATGTCGTCAAAAACTCCTGCTACTTTACTGCTGAACTTGAAGTCTGACGGATTATGAATACTGCCTTTGAAAACCTCGTCTTTCTGCATGATGAGTAATTAATAAGCCCGAAATTAAGACCCTTACATTTTGCGAACACAAGTATAATTTTCAATTCTGAAGGAACTTTGAATTGGGCTCGTAATATCTGCTAGTAAATGTAGTAAACTGCTATGTTGAAAAGAATCAATTTGGGAATTTTCGCCGCCAATACATTTTTATAGCAACGAAAAATGCGAGCTATAACATTGAAGAAGAAATGATATTGACGCACTTAAGGGAACAATTTGTATGATAGCTTTTATACAGATGCGCTTCTATTATCTTTGAAACTAAATGATACTAAGCCTTAACTTAAAAACATTATATGAGGTCCAATCACGAAATAGATTATCAAATTTTTGGAGAAGAATTGCAATTTGTAGAAATAGAACTTGACCCGAACGAAACTGTGATTGGCGAACCAGGCAGTTTTATGATGATGGATGATAATATACAGATGTCAACGCTGTTTGGTGACGGCTCGCAAAATAGCCAAAATACAGGTTTATTAGGGAAAATATTAAGTGCCGGAAAGCGACTGCTTGTAGGTGAAAATTTGTTTGTTACCGCTTACTCAAATATAGGAACCGGGAAAAAGAAAGTGAGTTTTGCCGCACCTTATACAGGAAAAATTATTCCGCTTGATCTGCAAATGTTAGGCGGAAAAATAATTGCGCAAAAAGACGCTTTTCTTTGTGCGGCGAAAGGTGTAAGCATTGGTATTGAATTCCAGCGACGCCTTGGTACGGGAATTTTTGGTGGTGAAGGTTTCATTATGGAGAAATTGGAAGGTGATGGAATGGCTTTTGTTCACGCGGGCGGTTATGTTTTAGAACGTACGCTGCAACCTGGCGAAGTGTTGAAAGTAGATACCGGTTGTATTGTGGCTTACACAGCAGGTATTGACTTTGATATAGAATTTATAAAGGGTATAAAAAACTGGATGTTTGGTGGTGAAGGCTTGTTTTTTGCCATACTTAGAGGGCCGGGTAAAGTATGGATACAATCACTACCAATTAGCAGGCTCGCCGGCAAACTTATGCAGTATGCAACTGTAAATCGTAAAGAAGAAGGTAGTATTTTGGGCGGTCTCGGAAACTTATTAGATGGCCGCGAATAGATTATCTCCATTGCAATGAGATAAGGTCAAATCTTTTTTAAATAGCCGTTGAACAATCATTTTGAGTTTCTGTTATAAACAATCTTAAACTCAATGATTGGTAAATTTCAACACCATGCTTATAAAATAGCAGCTCCCATAGCAACACCAGAGGCTTACATTATTTATAACGAAAAACATTTGCAATGCAAAATGGTACAATGATTCAATACTTTCACTGGTATACACGGGGCGACGGAAAGCATTGGGAAGATGTTAAAAACGATGCAGCACATTTAGCCAACATAGGTATCACATCGGTGTGGTTACCTCCGGCCAGCAAATCGACTTCAGGTGGCTACAGCGTTGGTTATGATAT
>JBDSRT010000428.1:0-4266 GCA_039929165.1 Ginsengibacter sp. | reverse complement strand
ATCCGTAAAGGATCCGGTGATTTGGGCGAACAGATTTTTACTTTAGGTTATCCCCGTGAAGAAGTGGTATACGGTGAAGGTTACCTTAGTGCCAAATCAGGTTATTCGGGTGATACAAGTTCTTACCAGATCAGTATATCGGTAAACCCGGGTAACAGCGGCGGACCGGTGATCAGTAAGTCAGGTGAAATAATTGGCATAATCAGCAGTAAAGAAACTAATGCTGACGGGGTAGTATTCGCTATAAAATCAAAGAATATTTATAAGGCCATTGAGGAAATCAGCGATACAATTAAATTGCCTTCTACCACTACCTTAAAAGGTATTGACAGAGTTCAACAGATTAAGAAAATGGAAGACTGTGTATTTATGGTAAAAGGTAATTAATCTAAAAATCTTATTCCCAAAGCTTTTCCGGGTATTCACCTTTTTCTATAAGTTGCTCAATGCTTTTCTTCACGCCAGGTGCATCTTCTACATAAGTTACACCAAACCATTTTGATGAGGTTGGAATAACTTTAATTTCTCCACCTTTCTCCTTTATAAAAGCATCAGCTACAATTGGTATAAAAAACTCAGCTTTTGGGTTTGTAATATTGTCGGTAAGAAATTGCTTAAATAAATCATCTATATAATTAAATACTGAGAGATCGAAACACCAGAAGTTCATACTAACTTTCGAAGTTTCCGGCACTTGATGTTTACCGTCTTCATCTTCAAAAATAATTTTATCACCTTCACGGTAAATTTTTGTTCTCTCAGAAATTGTAATAAGATTGTTGTTATCATCAACTTCACACACACCGCGACTTACCGTACCATTATCTGATAACGTTTTTGGCAACTCATAACCAACCAGACTGTAAGTATCTGCATCTGCCTGATTGGTTAAAAACTGAGCAGCTTTTTCAAAAGCATCTTTACCGTAAAAATCATCTGCATTTATTACCGCAAACGGTTCATTAACGGCTTCCTTCGCACTTAAAATGGCATGAGCAGTTCCCCATGGTTTTTTACGGTCTGCCGGTATTTCAAAATCTTCTGTATAATCAGTAAGATCCTGGTAAACGTAAGCAGTTTCTATCTTTCCTTTAAGCTTAGGCTCAAATATGACTTTAAAATGTTCCGCAAAATCTTCTCTGATTATAAAAACAACCTTATCAAAGCCGGCTCTTTTTGCATCATAAATTGAATAATCCATTATGGTTTCCCCGCCTGGCCCGAACGATTCTATTTGCTTCATACTGCCGTAACGGCTGGCCATTCCTGCGGCCAATATTAATAGTGTAGGTTGCATTAGCTATAAATTTGTTTTGTGGTTTTTTAATGAGTGGAAACGAAATTAAGTAAGAAATGTTATGCCTAATTTTTTTATAAATGGATTTTTTGCCTATAGAGACTTTGAAGCCACGTATTCAACCCATTGTGAATATTGAATGGAAAAGCAAAAAAATTAGTTGCTCAATGCTAAGGCTGGATGAAGTTGATAAACATGTCTCCGGCAATAAACTTTTTAAGCTACACTTTTTTTTACAACAGGCTACCAGGGAACAAAAAGGCATTCTTACGTTTGGCGGTGCATGGTCAAATCATTTGGCAGCAACTGCTTCAGCATGTAAAAAATTGAACATTAGTTGCCAGGGAATTATTAGAGGTGAACGGTCAAAAGCATTGTCTTCAACATTGCAATTCTGTGCAGATGAAGGCATGCAATTAAAATTTGTAGACAGGACTGAATATGATAATATCAAAACAGGCGATACTTTAATTGATGAATCACATGTTATCATTCCCGAAGGTGGTTACTCCTTCACCGGCACACAGGGTGCAGCATTAATACGTAATTTTTTTATCCATGAAAACTTCACACATGTTTGTTGTTCAATAGGTACCGGTACTACATTTGCAGGGTTATTGACAGATGATCGGCATAAGTATGTTGGTTTTACTGCAATAAAAAATATGACTGATATTGCTCAGCGGATCAACTATTTGTCAGACAACAAACAATCCCTTGATTATGAAATAATCTATGATTATCACTTTGGAGGGTTTGCGAAATATAATATTGAATTAATTAAATTTATGAATGGATTTTATGAAGCGCACAAGATACCGCTTGATTTTGTGTACACTGGAAAGATGATGTTCGGTATTTCAAAAATGATAATAGAAAATTATTTTCCTGAAAATTGCAGCATACTTTGTCTTCACACCGGAGGCCTGCAAGGCAATCTTAGTCTACCTAAAAATACTTTAGTTTATTAGCCACTTTAACTTAGCAACACAGCTTACTTTCAAAAAAAAGAGTTTTGATATCCTTTATGAAATCGTTTCTAATTGCTTTTACTCTTCTTTCTATTGCCGGTTGCTTGAAGGCACAGGACACACTGCCTGCAATTACTGTTAAGAGTTTGAATAAAACTGTTTTAGTTAGCTGGACTAATACTTTTGAAACATTGACTACTATTAATATTCAAAGGTCTTATGACAGTCTTAAAAATTTCAGAACGATCGGAAGTATTCTTGATGTAAAGAATAAGCAGAACGGCTTTGCAGATGATAACCCCGCAACGTTAAAAATGTTTTATCGCGTATTCATTGTGTTTGAAGGCGGTGCCTACATCTTTAGTAAATCTTACAGACCTGTAAAAGATTCTGTAAAACCTGTTGCCATAAAAAAGTTAGAGGACGTTGTAATTGACGAACCTAAAAAACCATTGTCGAAAATTGACTCTGCTATTATTAATCTGCCGCCATTACCGGTTGTTAAGCGGACTTTTGTGCCTTCCAGATATGTATACACGGGAAAAGATAATAACGTAGTTATTGCTTTAAAAGATGCTGCGACGGGAAAATACAAGGTTAAGTTTTATGATGAATCTAAAACACCAATTTTTGAGATTAGTAAGATTACGGAACCTTATTTGACCATTGACAAGGTAAATTTTCTGCATGCCGGAAAATTTTATTTTGAAATATTTGAAGAACAATTTTTAATAGAAGAACATTGGCTCTTCATTCAAAAAGACGGAAAATTCACCAATTCACAACTGGAGATCAATCGCAATTTCAGATGATCTGTACAAGAAATACCTTTTCAAAATTGTATTTGATCCTGTCTTTAACTTCATCAATATCAACGTCACTACCCAGTTCTTTTTGCATAGATGTAACCTGCTTATCAACTATGCCGCAGGGAATAATATTGTCAAAGTAAGAGAGGTCAGTATTCACATTTAAAGCAAAGCCGTGCATAGTTATCCAGCGACTGCACCTGATACCCATTGCACAAATTTTTCGTTCCTTTCCTTTAATGCCAGGCTCAAGCCAAACGCCTGTTTGGCCTTGACTTCTTTCACCGATTATACCGAATTCGGCTAATGTGAGAATGATTATTTCTTCAAGCTCTCTTAAATATTTACCGATATCTGTATAGAATCTTTCAAGATCTAAAATAGGGTAACCAACAATTTGTTCCAGGCCATGAAAAGTAATATCACCACCACGGTTTGTTTTAAAAAATTCAATTTCTTTATCATGCATTTGCTGTTCGCTTAACAGAACATTGCTCATTTTGCCACTCTTTCCCAAAGTGTAGACTGGCGGATGTTCGCAAAACAACAAATAATGTGTGGTCTTAAGATCAAGCACAGCATTGGATGAAAAGATATCAGCGAAAGCTTCACTTTTCTGTCTCGCTTCTGCCTTGATAGCGGCGTTTTGCTTAACAAGTTCTTCTTGGTAATCCCAAGCCGATTTATAATCTATCCTGCCTAAATCTTTATAAAAAACCTTTTGCATCAGCGAAAAATAATCTGCAAAATATTCTGAAAACAGTTATTGCCTTTGAATTTTTATTTTTGATGATGGCTGAAGAAATGGTTGAGGAAGATTTACATGAAGGCGAAGAACTATACGAACGCCTGACGATAGTGATTGATAAAGGCCAGGAACCTTACAGGATTGATAAGTTTTTAATGAACCGGATTGAAGGCGCTACACGCAATAAGATTCAGCAGTCTATAATGGCTGGCAAAGTACTGGTTAATGAAAAGCCTGTAAAGTCAAACTTCAAAATAAAAGCTTTTGATAAGATTGTTATTTACCAGGATCACTTACCGGAAGAAACAGATATTGTTCCTGAATATATTCCTTTAAATATTGTTTTTGAAGATGATGATATCTTGATCATTGATAAGCCAGCAGGCCTTGTAGTGCATCCGGGCAGCGGCAATCGTGCAGGTACTTTGGTCAATGGTGCAG
>JBDSRT010000427.1:0-5516 GCA_039929165.1 Ginsengibacter sp. | reverse complement strand
CCAATATCAAGTAAAACGAGGTCGGGATCATAATCCTTTACAAGTTCCGGCACTAAAAACCCGGTTGTATGTAAGCGTACGGCATAGCCTTCTTTGGCAAGAATGAGTGTAACTATCTCTCCAATACCAGGGTCGTCCTCAACAAGTAAAACTTTTTTCATTATATGGATTAGTAAATAGCAGTTTGATTTTGTTCAATGTAACCCTTATAAGCGAATAAATTATTATTTGTTAGTATAAGCATCATAATCTTTATTTTCTTTAAAGTGACAACTCCTGCTAGCAATCCTATATTACGCTATATATGTAAAGTTATTTATTGATGTAAGCAATCAGATAACTATTCATCTCTATAAGATTACTATCTAATGATCTTCAAATTTTGGCATAGTAAAAATAAAGTTCGTTCCCGTTTCTGATTTACTTTCAACGCGGATAGTACCGCCATTTTGATTTACAAAATCTTTTACCAACACTAAACCAAGACCTGTCCCTTTTTCATTGTTTGTGCCAGGTACTGAAGTTAATTTCTGGTTTGTAAACAGGTTTTTCCTGGTAACTTCTTCCATACCTATACCAGAATCAGTGACAGAAATTTCGACCATATGATTTATAATATTTGCAGTCACGGTTATTAATCCATTTTGAGGCGTAAATTTTATGGCGTTAGTAACAAGGTTCTGAATAATGGAACCAAGCATTATTTTATCTGCATTAATGTAAATGTCTATCGGAACTTTGTTTTCCAGAACAATCTTTTTTTGCGCAGCAATTTCTATTAGTAATTCCAAACTTCTATCCACTTTGTAAGCCAGGTTGAGCTTTGCAGGATTTAAAATGGTTTTATGTTGCTGACCTTGCGCCCATGCAAGCAGGTCATTTAATTGTTGGAGAATTCTATGCGACGTGGTATCTATGATTCTTACCAATGGCCGGATTTTTCTAAAAACATCATCCTCGGTTTTTATGTTTAATACAACTATAGATGTTAATAAAGCTGATAAGGGATTACGCAGATCATGAGAAATAACAGATAAAAATTTATCCTTGGATGAACTCAAATTATTAAGCTCAAGATTTAATTTTTCCAATTCACCGGTTCTTTCTAAAACCCGCGTTTCAAGATTTTGATTTGCCTTTTTAAGTTCAATATTTTTTTGTTCCAGTTCGGCCGACTTCAGTTTTAATTCCTGCTGAATTTTATTTTGACTGGTGAGATCGGTAACGATAATACTCAAAACAGAGATATCATTTATCAATAATGTATTGATCGACATCAGCACAGGTATTTCCTTACCATCGTTTGAGGATATGTGAACCTCTTCTTTTACCGGTTCTCCGTTGTTCCGTTCAAGTAAAGCAACAAAGCGTTCCTTTGAAGTGTCGCTGATATAATTTTTGAATATTGTACCTGGTACTTTTTGTAAGGGAAGACTTACAAGGTTTGCAAAATAGGAATTGCAATATAAAACAGTTCCATCTTTATTGAGCGTGACAGCTCCTTCGTGCATTTTTTCAATTAAGACCCTGTAGGTTTTATCGGCTGTATCTTCTGTGTAGACTTTAAGTGCTTTTTCACCGGCAATTACAAAAGCATCAAGACCTCCAGTATTTATGGCAATGCCTGAACCCACAGTTTGCTGTAGCTGTTTTATATGCGGTTTATTTTCCTGGTGTTTCTTTTCAGTCTCTTCCAATATTACTTTTCTCCATGATTTTAAAATTGAATTAATTAAACAAGTGAAGGCCTTCCAAAACCTTTTCCGTATCTGACAGATCTCCCATTAGCCTTGCTTCGGGAAGTGGAGATTTCTTTATCAATAGCGGTATTGCAATTACGTCTTCTGTAATAGCCAGCTCAGGTTGCTGGTAAATATCAATAATCTCTAATTCGTACCTGTCTTTCAGGTATTTTTCACAGATCTCTTTAATGTTTATAACTGCCCGTGCGGAATTAGCTAAGATGCCGGTTACAAATAACCGAAAAATATATTTTTCCTCATCGGGATCTTTTGCTGTTTTTGAAACTGTTTTAATCTTCGACATTTATTTGATGTTTTAACCAGTCTATTCTTAAATCACCTCCTAATTTTATTTATCTCAACGTGCAGTTTCTTTTAAACCAATAGACGCTTTCGAGGTAGATAAATTTTCATGCTCTTTAGCGCTTCTTTTAGCATTTGGCAAACCTGCTGGTTTGAAATTAGCCAGTGGAGATAAAGAGATTCCCTTATTTGATATATTAAATCTTCTTACCTCATTGGAGTGTGGCATTCCCCTTGATTTCATAACACATAAGCTGCGTGTGCGTGAGGCATCTACTTCTATATCCTGCACCATCATCCAAGTATCAACCATTGATGAAATTCCTTCATCGCTCGGGTTTCGTTCTATTGAACCTACTGTTATTGCCGCGGTAAATAAAACAGTGATGTGCTGGGTTTTTAAAAAATCTACAAATCTTGTCAGCATCGACCTGATATCGCTGTTCGGTCCCTCAGTCATCAAATTTGTTATCGGGTCAAGAACAATAACAGTAGGCTTTAAGTCTCTTATTATTTTCCTTATGGCAAAAAAATGCAATTCCAGGTTTTGTAAAGTTGGGCGTGCATAATAAAAAGTCAATAATCCTGATTTAATGAAGGTGTCTAAGTCGAAATTGATTGATCTCATATTTCTGACTACCTGGTTTGGGGCTTCTTCAAAAGCGCAAAAAAGGCAACGTTGTTTAGCCTTGCAAACACTGGTGGCAAATGAAGCCGCAATGCTTGTTTTACCTGTACCTGCCGTGCCGGAAACAAGAATACTGCTTCCTAAAAAAAATCCTTTTTTACCCAGCATTTCGTCCAGGTCTGCAATGCCGGAAGAGATTCTTTGAGTACTTGATTTTTGCTGCGCTGCCACACTTATTATAGGGAAAACAGTAACGCCCTCTTCATTAACTTCAAAGGGATATTCATTATTACCATGCACGGAACCCCTGTATTTAACTATTCTTAAACGCCGCGTTGTTATTTGGTTACTCTTACGATTATCCAATATTATTACGCAATCGGCTATATATTCTTCCAGGCCATGGCGGGTAAGAAAGGTGTCTCCGATTTCGGCAGTAATTATTGCGGTTACCTGCTTTTCTTTAAACCAGGAAAAAAGCCGTTTAATTTCTGAGCGGAGTATTTTATAATCGAGGCCATTAAAAAGTATATCGAGAGAATCTAACACCACACGTTTTGCTTTAACCTTGTCAATGGCCTGGGCAAGCCTTACAAATAATCCCTCGATATTATAGTTGCCGGTTTCAATTGTTTTATACCTATCGATGTGTATGTTTTCAATGTATAATTTATTTTCTTTAATGTGTTTATCAAGATCAAAGCCTAATGATTTAACGTTCAATGTTAATTCATCCGTTTTTTCTTCAAAAGCTATAAACACACCAGGTTCATTAAACAATACTATTCCATTAACAAGGAATTCCATTGCCATGATTGTTTTTCCACAGCCTGTATTGCCCAGTAAAAGTGTAGGACGGTTTTTAGGTAATCCGCCGGTAGTAATATCATCCAGGCCCTGAATACCTGTTAGACATTTAGGAAAAATAAACTTAGGTGATTTTGGTTTTTGAGCTTTTGACATTAGATTCTATTTAATAAAAAATTAATAATATGGGACGCATGATTATTATTACTGGCCGCTCTGTTTATTAACAGGTAGAGAGATTGTAAATGTAGAACCCTTGCCTTTAACACTTTTTACATTTATTGTTCCTTGATGCCTTTTTATTATCTCTGCGGAAATGAATAACCCTAATCCCAAACCAGGGAACGTATCTTCTGCCTGGCCGCTTGCCCGAAAAAATCTTCTGAATACTTTGTCTTGATTTTCTTCGGATATGCCAATGCCAAAATCTTCTACATCAAGCACTATGTGCGCCGCATCGCTAATGCTTCTCACAATAATATTACTGGCCCCGGGCGAATATTTTATTGCATTGGATAAAAGATTGGTAATAACCTGCCCTATTCTTTCCCTGTCGCCCAATATCTTCATTGTCTCTGCCAGGTTAATATTAATGGAATGCGTTTGGGTAGAGGGCTGTATATCATTTACTACTTCATTTACCAGGTCATTGAAATCAAAGCCAGCCATGTTGTAATGCATTTTTCCATTTTCCATTCTTGTAGTATCCAGCAGGTCTGTGATAAGTCGCGTTAATTTATCTATTTGCCTGTTCATCTTAGTAAGCATGAATACAGCAGCGGTGTTCCCTTCTGCATCAAATTTCATTTGCAAAACCTGTGTGAAAGCTTTAATGCTGGTAACAGGTGTTTTTAGCTCGTGCGAAGCAAGTGCGAAATAATCAGCCTTTTGTTTAGAGAGTTCATAGAGGTGTTTATTCCTTTCAAATTCCTGGTTAATAGTTTCTACTTTTTTTTCGGCTGATCTTCTTTCGGTGATATCTTCAATTGCCAGTAAGATCATTTCATCATCCTTATTTTTTAAGGTGAGTTTACGGGCATTTAAAACCATCACTTTATGGCCTATGGTTCCAAAATCATTTTCAACTTCAAAATCATAAAAGGAGCTGCGCTCGCAAAGTATTTCGTCTAGCAATTTTCTTAATTGCAGTATGTCCCATTCCCTTTTGCCAATGTCATATATATGCCTTCCTACCGTTTCTTCGGCAGTTGTTTTAAAAGTTTTATAAAACGAGGGATTTGCCCATTTTATAATTTGCTTAGGATACAGTACCAGTAAGGGCTCACGTATGGTATTAATGATATCATTGGCATAAAGCAAAGCATCTGTCAGCTCAAATATCTGTTTGGACTTTGTGGCTTCTGAATTTTGCATGAATGACGTTAATGGTTAAATATTATAGCAAGTAATTACAAACATGTTTAAATGTAAGGCGGCGTATGATAGCCGATAGATATTAGAGATAATTAAGAATCGAGACTTTTTAGTCATATGGAAATTTATATCCAATTGCACGATATGTAATGTAGCAATATTACTGAAAAGCTTATTTATTAAAAAATGAATAATGCCTGAATAATTTATAGGCACATCAAAAGTATTATTGAGGATAGATTATGGTGTTAAACCGATCGAAACAAGACACATGGCCGAGACTAAATTTTCACTGTACAGGCTTTAGTTCTCCGGTTGCAGTAATCAGTTATATGCATGAGATCCTGTAGATGAACTTAGATGATAATAGATGAGGGCAGGAGGCCCTAAAAACCCGTCTTTAATATCCCAACCAGTGCAGGGCGCTGTATGTATAATTTCACAATTTTCTACTTTTGCGCTGCAAGTATCAGTCCCACGTGTCTTGTGCTCTTACCTTCATCGGTGTCCTCAGTTATTCCTTAAACTTATACTATGCTGCAACACCAACATCAACTGCATCTGCAAAAGAGCAATCCTGAATAATAAATCGGCAAAGCATTTTTAATAGTCTACCTTACCTGTATTCACAAGCATAGTGTAATCATTCCAACTTCTTCTTC
>JBDSRT010000426.1:0-16488 GCA_039929165.1 Ginsengibacter sp. | reverse complement strand
TAATGTTAGCAGCAGTTCCGCCAGTTACCCGAACATTATATTTACCATTGCCGCCAGCTCCGTTAAGATTTCCACCCGTCATGCTGACTTTTGTTTTATCCCAACCTGTACCTGATGAGATAGTTACAGGGTTATCTACACCAATGTAAAATACATTCATTTTATCAAGCATCACTGCTGCACCGCCCGGTGTTCCAACGGTGTATTCTACATTGAAAGACTTAGATTCTTTTGTGCCATCAGGCTTGGTATACGTTACGTTCACGGGAACAGATTTGTTACCTGTACCACTTGCCTGAAACTTATATACTGCTCTACCATCAGCACTTAAAGACTGTGGTGCGCCACCTATTGTTATTTGAGGCTGAGCTGCTTTACTGTATGCGCCTACACCTGCTGTCACTTCAACTTCTTGCCCAGGCATTACATAATTGGAACTTTGACCAACCAATGCAGCAAACTGATCGTAAATAACTTTTACTGCACCAATTTGGTTATGGGCGAATGTAACAACCTGGTTTTCTGCATTTTTAACGTTGTTTTGAAATTTGCTTAGCATAGTTAACGCCGCAACTGTAGGTGTCATATGAAAATATGAAGCAGTGAAATCCTTTCCAGCTACTGGTGACGATGCATCAATAGGAAATGTTTTTTCAAACTCTTTCCTAATGGCAGGATCTAATCCAAGCATAGCTTCTTTATAAGCTTTTAACTTGGCTTCAAACTCTTTGCCTTTGCCATTAGTTTCAAAAAGGCGGGTAGAGGCATCAAGGTTATCTTCTTTATAATCTTCAATACTATCTTTTTTCGTCTTATCATATTTCATTTTCAAACCTGCTGCCTTTTTCAAATCAACCTTTAAGATTTCAATGTAATTGTTCATATCATCTGATAACTTCTTTGCGGCAACAGCTTTCGGTTCCCAAATTTTAGCTTTTTCCGCTGACTGGGGATCACTCAATTTTGATTCTAATGATTTATATAATGTGCTGGTAGCATTATCAATATTTGAGCTGGAGCTAACAAGACTCTTGTCAACTGTTTTAAACGCTTCTATTACTTCATTTGAAACGTTTAAAGCCAGAATAGCTGTCAACACCAAATACATAATGTTGATCATCTTCTGCCGGGGCTCCCTGGGTAAAGCCATAATAATTAATTTTTGTGGTTTGTATTAAGATTTTTGGATGAATTTTGTTTTATTGTCTGCCCTGCATAGCGCTAAGCATATTTCCGTATACCTGGTTTAACTTACCTAAGTTGGTTGCAAGATTTCCAATTTGTTGTTTAGCATTATTCGCATCTTCAACTGTTGATACCATAACCTGGCTTGCCTCTGCCATTTTACCATAAAAACTATTTAAAGTTTTAAGATGGTTATTACTTTCATTTAATTCAAGCTCATAAATTGTATTTAATGAACCTAAATTTTTTGTAAGCACCTGAACCTGGTCGTGGAAGCCTTTTGCGCTGTCAGCAGCGTTATTAAAGCTGGTCATTGTATTCGCAGAATTAACATAAGCATCTTTCATTGCACCCATAGCGGACGTGGCTTCTTTTGTTCTGGCTGAAAAATCACTTGTAGATTTTACAACATCGCCAACTTCTCCGATTTGAGAAACAGTAGTACCAAGTTTTTGAAAATTATCGCCGAGTCTTTTTAAGTTTACTGGTGTAATATCAGCATCCTGAAGCATTTTATCCATTGTTTGTAATGCAGGGTTTCCTACAACTGCAACAGCAGGCTCCTCTCCAGGTTGTTCATCCTCTTCATGCCTTTTTGGTTTAACCCATTCAATTCCCGCATATACTAAGAAGATGGCTGTTTCAGTCCACATACCGATCGTCAACATAACGTCAGCGTAAGACTGGTGAGTAAGCTTAGCCCAGGCTGCAAATATGATTACAGCGGCACCGGCGCTTACTAAAACATCGATTAAGGTAAGAAATGTTCTTTTTCTGTGAGGCATGATATTAAATTTTAAATTGATTTTTTACAGTTATGGTTAATAGAATAGCAGCAGCTATTATAAATTAATTGCATTAAGTTTTTGAGAGAATTATAACCGATGGATATGTTTTATTTTCCTTTTTTGCCCATGGAAGGAGGTAAATCAAGTACACATCTAAATCCAATATACGCTTTCGCTGTATCCTGATACTCGTAGGCTCTTGTGCTTGTTTGTAAAAAGTAACCAACATCTTTCCAGCTGCCACCTCTGATAACTTTACGTTTCATTAAGGGTGGATCCTGATCTTTTGCATTATATCTAATGTCAGGATTCATATCATGTTGGAAATTATAGCCACCTTCATTATAAAGAGACGATGTCCATTCAGCAACATTACCAGACATATTATAAAGAGAAAAATCGTTTGGCCAATAAGCATCTGCTCTTACAGTATAAAAGCCACCATCTTCAGGATAATTACCTCTGCCTGGTTTGAAGTTGGCTAAAAGGCAACCTTTTTTATTTCTTAAATATGGACCACCCCACGGATAAGGGGACTGTGATCTTCCGCCGCGTGCAGCGTATTCCCATTGTGCCTCAGTCGGCAATCTAAAAGGAGAAGCTGTGGAACGCTTCTTAGATAGTAAATAAGCATTCAGTAAATTATTAGTGCGCCACTCACAAAAAGCAGTCGCCTGCTTCCAGTTAACGCCTACTACAGGGTAATTACCAAACGCCGGATGGCTGAAATATTGCTTAGCCATCGGCTCGTTATAGGAATAAGCAAAATCTCTAACCCATACTAATGAATCCGGGTAAACAGGGACATCTCTTTTAACGATAAATTTACCACGAGCAACGTTTGCGTTTTCACGCTTGGCTGCTTCTTTAAAATCAAATGTCTCTGAATGATATAATATTTTCGTAGCGTCTAATTCTTTTTGACCAAATATTCTGTTATCAGGCGTTACGATCATAGCATCAATTTTTTCAATTGTAGCTTTATCGTTCCATTTTATAGCTGAAACCTGCTTCCAATCTAAGTATTCATTACCGTCGCTACCAGTTTTTACATAACCCATCAACTTGCCAGCGATTGAATCTCTTACCCAGTTGGTAAATTGACGATATTCATTATTGGTAATTTCGGTCGCATCCATCCAAAAGCCACTTATAGATACCTGCTTATTTCTTGCAGTATAAGCGTAGTTTATATCTTCATCACTTGGCCCCATGTGAAAAGTGCCCGGGGGAACGTAAACCATACCCAAAGGTTTTGCCAATAAAGATGGAGCTCCTGGAGCCACACCATACAACTGGCCATCATTTTTTAACCCCTTAGACTTGGACTTACCAAGTTTGCAGGAGCTGGACAGTACAACCAGAGCTACCAAAGCCATTATAGATAAGAGGTGCTTATTCATTTTTGTGTGTTGTGGGTATAAAGCAAATGTAATATTAATTTTAATCAATTTTTTTCTGGTTACAGTTCTATCTCTTAAAGTTTCTTAAAAAATTAGTACTACAAATTCTCAAACGATAGCCACTAACTTTTATTGTAATTCTGTTCTCAAAGCCGTTTGTTCATCCAGCTTTTTCATGAAATTTCCCACATTAGCCTCAGGTGACTGACAACTGTAATTTTTACATAGATAAATCAAAGTTTTATCATTGGCAGCTTTATGGCTTAACAGGGGGAAACTATCATTCAGTTCTTCACTACTTTGTAAAACTTTATTTGGAACAAAATATTGTAACAGTTCATTTCGTAAAGCCGTATAATTTAAACCAATTACAGAAATTTCATTTACTTCAAAAACCTGATTTATAAAAGCACAGGCCCAATTGCCAAATGACGACGGGTATTTTTTAAGCAAATTGATCATCTGCGCCAAATTAATCAGGGCCTTATTTTTCCATTCAGACTTATTAAGTACGAGTGATAAATAAAGGAGGTTTTGAGCCATTACAGAATTACCAGAAGGCAATGCGCTATCATAAATATCATTTTTTCTTACAACGATATCGTCCTGGGTTTTACCTGTGTAATAAAACCCGGAACCTTCTTCAATATTAAAATTTTCAAGGACTATATCAGTAAGATGAAATGCCTTTTCAAGATAAGATTGGTCCGAAGTTAACTCCTGTAGGTATATACAAGATTGAATCAGAAAGGCATAATCGTCAAGAAAACCAGGATGCTTTGCTTCACCATTTTTAAAAGTATGTTTCAACTGTCCAGAAGATTGATCATAAAAGCTTTGCCATAAGAATCTAAAATTGTTAATAGCGAGGTCATTATAATCATTATTGGCAAATGCTCCTGCAGCTTTTGCTAAAGCAACGTTCATTAAAGCATTCCAGCTCAAAATTATTTTGTCATCAGTAGCAGGTCTTACTCTCGTAGATCTTACTGCAAGCAACTTTCTTTTACAACTTGCAAGTTTTTGTTCAAACTGATATTCATCCAAACTGTGCTCTGCAGCAAATTCACTTAATGGCCTTAATATCCGTAAAATATTACTATGCTCCCAGTTACCTTCGACAGATACATCGTAATAGGTACAAAATATATCAGCTTCTTCGCCTAAAATTTCCTTGATCTCATCATATTTCCAAACGTAAAATTTTCCTTCAATTCCTTCGCTATCTGCATCTAAAGCTGCATAAAAGCCACCGTCAACATTCAACAATTCTCTTTTGACAAACTCTATAGTTTCGTCTACAGCCAATTTGTAATGCCTGTGACCTGTAATCAAAAAAGCATCTACTAATGTTGATATTAGAAGCGCATTGTCATAAAGCATTTTTTCAAAATGTGGCGCTAACCATTCTCTGTCAGTTGAGTATCTTGCAAATCCGCCACCTAACTGATCATAAATGCCACCATAAATCATTTTATCAAGACTTACAACTGCAGCTTGTAAGGCCTTGGAGTTCTTTGTAAAGTGATAGTATCGTAATAAATAATTTATAGAGAAAGTCTGTGGAAATTTAGGTGCACTGCCAAAGCCGCCCCATGCAAAATCTACCTGGTTTAAAAGATTATTGCAGATAACTTCAGCATCCAATTCTGAGAAAATACTATTTTCTTCATCAACATTACTCTGAGGTAATATTGCCCCGGGATTAGATTTTTGTATATGATTTAAAAGATCATCCGCCTGTGCTTCAACTTCGTTTCGTTTATTTTTAAACAAATCATTTACATTATTAAGAACATCTTTCCATGATGATCTGTTAAAAGCTGTAACAGGTGGAAAATAGGTACCGCCATAAAAGGGCTTTTTATCAGGAGTTAAAAACACGTTCAATGGCCAACCCCCATTCCCTGCTATCAACTGCACCGCTTCCATATAAACATGATCTAAATCCGGTCTTTCTTCTCTATCAATTTTAATATTGACAAAAAGACTATTCATTAATGTTGCGGTGTCATTGTCTTCGAAACTTTCCCGCTCCATTACGTGACACCAGTGACATGCGGAATAACCTATGCTAACTAGTATGGGTTTATCTTCCTGCTTAGCTTTATTAAGTGCCTCGTCGCCCCAAGGGTACCACTCAACAGGATTATAAGCGTGCTGTAATAAGTACGGACTGGTTTCAGTAATGAGATGATTACCCTTATGCATATAACTGCTCAATCAAAATTAGAACAATAAATAATTATGGGTAAAAAGGGCTATAAAAGGGCTTGATTAAAAAAACTTGAAATCGTATACTTAAATGTACAAAAATTTATTAAACGATTATTTTTTCTTTTGCTCGAATAAAAAATGTTCAAGAGCTGAAACCATGCTGGGCATTTTTGTCTGTGGTGCTTTGATGTCAGTGTTTAGACCCGCAGCTAAAGCGGCCTTTAACGTGTTTTCTCCAAACGCTCCAATCCTCGTTCCGTTTTGTTGATAGTTGGGAAAGTTTTCTAAAAAGCTTTTAACACCACCCGGTGTAAAAAAGCAAATCACATCATAGGAGTTTTTACTAAAAATTTCTTTGACGTCATTACTTATAATTTTGTAAAGCACCGGTGTTGCATACCCGCAGTTGTTGGTTTTTAACCAGTTAGTTATTTCGCTATCAAAAGATTCGGAGGTGGGGTAAATAAATCTTTCAGCTTCTTTATGTTTATTAATAACCTCAAACAAGCTGGCATTCGAACCATCTGATCCGTAAAACACTTTACGTTTACGGTAAAGTATAAATTTCTGCAGATAAAGCGCCACGGCTTCAGTTATACAAAAATATTTGGTGCTTTGTGAAATAGAAATTTTCAGCTCGTCACAAGTTCTAAAAAAATGATCTATTGCATTTCGACTAGTAAAAATTACAGCAGAATAATTAGGGATGTCAATTTTTTGCTTTCGGAACTCTTTAGAAGGAATGCCTTCAACCCGTATAAACGGATGAAAGTCAAGTTCTACTTTAAATTTTTTTGCCATCTCAAAGTAAGGAGACTTTTCACTTTCAGGCCGGGCTTGGGTAATTAGGATTTTTTGAATCTGCTTACCAGATTTCTTTTCCTGCGAAGCAATGTGTTTAACCATTTGTACAGTCATACGCTGTGGCAAATGTACAAAAATATCTACATATAGAAAGATGAAGCTATTAAGTTTTAAAGATTGTTAATCACCTGTTTATAATGAGGAAAGGAATGAGGTCGCCGCCCATTTAAATATGATAACATAAGGTAAAATTTCAAAGCCGAGAATATATAATAAAAAATGAAACCAGTTCATTTTTAGTTGTGTTTGCAGAAGACCATAAGATCTGAATAATTGTAGGAGAAAGAGAAACCCTATGATTAAAAAAGAAAATACAGCAATGCCTTGCACGTATTGAGTGTTACTGAAGGCAAGCAAAATAACTACGGGGATTAAAAAAAGCCCTATTACTTTATTTATTAAAAAAATAATAAAAATGTAAATATCTGTGGATGTTGACATGCCGGTAACCCAGCCCGTAAATTTTAACACGAAGAACTTCAATCCGAAAACGATGGCTACCAGTAAAATGGTAAACAATAAAACATCTTTATTATCCGTGTTGTTTATAAAGTCATACTCATCGAAAACCAGCCACAAGTAAAAACCAGCTATTATAGTAAAAAACACATTCAGTATCAACGAAGGCAGCTTTGATTGCCGGAGAATATCTGTTAGTTGGTTCTGCCTTAAAGATGTATTGAAGAAAACTCTGAATATATTACTGAAATAATTACCATAAGCCGTTTTATACAGCCCAAGAAACAATAATAAAGCCGCTATAAAATAGAATTGAAACTCTTTGCCAGTCTTATTTTTTTCGGAAGAAATAGCAAATTCCGACCTGGCATTTGTATTCAAGTATGTATTGCGACTCAAAACATTCTTTACTATAAGTGAAAAAGAGAGCTTTTTTGCCGTCTGCTTCATTACCGTATCAACAGATAATGACGACACTGAATCACCAGCTAAAGCTTGGGTCGAATCCACTCTTCTTTGACTTACCACGATCTGCAAAAAGCCAAGGCTTATAAACAACACAAGTATTACCCTTAATAACATCACTTAAAAATAATTTACGTAGCCAAAATGAATTTTAGAAGAATTGCGTAAGGCAAAGCTTACATCATTTCTAAAACCCAACGCATAGCTTAAATTCAATAGGCCAAATTTTGTTTCCAGGGAAACGCCGGTACCTGTTCCCACAAATGTATTTGCAAACTTTTCAGCCTGTATTCTAGTTCTGGTTATGCCGATATCTGTAAACAAAAATAGAAATGAATTGGTTCCGGTAAGTACCCGGTATTCACCGGTGAAAACTGCATATTTATTTACAAAAATACTTTCTTCATTAAAGCCTCTTAGAAGTCTGTAACCGCCAATCTGAAAAAGTTCATTCCTAAAAACATACTCGCTTTGCAGCATTGCTGCATTCAAAGCGGTTTTAAAGGTTGATCTTTTACCTATAGGCCAATAATGTGATCCGTTGAAAATTATTTTTAGTTGATAGGTTTTTAGTTTCAATGAATCGTAAAGATTTTTGAAATCAAATGCAGGTTCCGCTTCGTCTTTAAGATTGAGTACGTCGTTATTAGTCTTAATAGTTTTTAGGCCTGCAGAAGCATTAATTTTTATATCGCTTCCACTCCTGGGATTAAGCAAATAATCAGTATTGCGCCATTGATATTCTATACCGAGATTTTTTATTGAAAATTCAACATCTTGTGGAAGCAGCTTTGTACGTTTAACCTGGTTAGTGTCAAGGCCGCCTTCGAGCATGTAAGAGCTTTGGTTTTGCAAATAGATTTTTCCGGCTGAAACAGAAGATAAAAAGTATTGCAATCCAAGTAGTGTATTGATAAGTAAATAGCTGGAATCTTTTTTAAGAAGATCGAACATAAAGTCAACTCCAAAAGAAGAATTAAAAATAAAAGGTTGACGATAGGCTAAGTTTAATCGTGGTGACTTTCGCTGGAGCTGTTGCCAGTTTACGACAATGTTTTCTCCGGAGGCCAAGGCATTTTTTAGATCAAGTTTTATGTCACCAGTTAATTGTGGCGGAACGTTGGCAATACTTGATGGTAGAAAGCCAATTAAAAAATTTACCTGGCTGCTGCGTTTAGGTTGTAAGTAAAGATTCAAAATTCCTCCTGAGCCGTACATGCTAATATCTGAAGATTGAATACTTTGCAAATAGGGTAATTCACTAATACGCCTATTTACATTCTGCAGCTTTGTAATATTATATAAAGATCCCTTTGGAATTTCCAGGTAGTGATATAAAAAATTTCGGTTAATCCTGGCGCTGCCATTGAGTTTAACGCTATCAATATGATAAAGAACGCCTTTGTCAATTTTGAGGACCGCATACATTGTATCTAGAACTATCGACATTTGTTGAACTGTAACTTTTGCAAACGGATACCCACTTTTACTTAAGTGATCCAGTGTATTTTGCTGAATTTTATCAAAGTAAAATGCAGAGAATGGAACAGCTTTGTCAGTCCCAATTTTAAGACCTGTCACTTTTTTAAGACCAGCTATTCCGCTGTCGCCACTTAAGCTGATCCATTTTAATTTTGGACCAAAAAACAAATCGATATGTGTTGCTGAAGAATCTGTGTCTACTGAATCTACTGAGGCTGCAGGATAGCCTTTATCTTTTAAAATACTTTTAACATTACTGATATAATTAAGACAGTCAGTTTGTGAATTGAATGATTGTTTTAATGAGGTCTGTTCAAGCAATTGCTGCTGGTTCGCACTGTTGCCGGTTGAGTTTTTATCAATAATATTTATTATAAGAGGATGACTATTTTGAGCCTGCATTCGAACCGGAAAAATGGTGAAGCAAAGCATTATCGACACTACCAGCTTAATGCTCTTATCAAAGTAACTTTGCAGATTCTTATTTAAAGCATGTTTCAATTTTCAAATCTAAATTCATAAATCAGTAATCTAAAATCTTTGTCAGGCATATACATCCACATTCCATTTTGTAAAAGAGCATGCCATTACTGTAATTTTCATTTTTCCACCACGCTGGGTAGTCAGGCTTCTATGATCGATTGTTTGGTAAAAGAAATAGAGACACTGTCCGCAGACTTTCAAGAAACGATACAACCTGTGGAAACAATATATTTTGGCGGAGGCACACCAAGTCTTTTATCTTTTAAAGAATTGAATATTATAATGAAAGCCGTTTACAAAAACTTTAAAGTAAGCTCAACCGCTGAAGTCACCTTTGAAGTAAATCCTGATGATGTTAGTGATCTAAAAATTGAACAATGGAAGAACGTTGGTATTAACAGACTAAGCCTTGGCGTACAATCTTTTTATGAGGAAGATCTGCAATGGATGAACAGGGCACATAATGCGGCACAGTCAATTGCGAGCATTGACCTTATAAAACAACATTTCAATAATTTTTCCATAGATCTTATTTATGGCACACCCGGCTTAAGTGATATAAAATGGAAAAGCAATGTTGAGAAAGCTATCGGCTTAAAAATTCCTCATTTATCCTGTTATGCATTAACTGTTGAACCTGCAACAGCGCTGTATAAAATGATAGAAAAGAAGACTGTCCAAGATGTTAATCCGGAACAGCAGGCTAATCAATTTCTATTATTAATGCAATGGCTGGGAGATGCGGGCTATGAACATTATGAGATTTCAAATTTTGCATTGCCGGGTTATAGAAGCCGGCACAATAGCAATTATTGGAGCGGTAACTCTTACATAGGTATCGGCCCATCAGCACATAGCTTTTTTGGAACAGTAAGACGCTGGAACATTAGTAACAATGCACTCTACATGCAGTCTATTAAGAACAATTCAATTCCTTACGAGAGTGAAGAACTTGATGAAATCAAACAGTTTAATGAATACATTATGACAGCATTGCGAACCAGTGAAGGTGTACAGTTAGACATTCTTAAGAGCAGGTTCGGAAATGATAAAGCTGCAGATTTTTTATACAAATCTCAAAGGTATTTAGTTGACCGAAGAATGAACAAGGTTGGCAATGCGCTGTTACTTACAAACCGCGGTAAACTTTATGCTGACGGAATATCTGCAGACTTATTTGTTTAATTTTTTTAGATTAAAGTATCTTCTATTGCTTTGAAACCTTTTTGTGGTGCAATGTTGTTCCACAAAATATTATAAATGCCCTCAGCAATTGGCATTTCTGCGCCAATTTTTATATTAATAAGATGCATGCATTTACTGGCATTAAAGCCTTCCGCAACCATACTCATTTCTATCTGAGCAGCTTTTACTGAATAGCCTTTACCAATCATGCTGCCAAAGGTTCTGTTGCGGCTAAAAAGTGAATAACAGGTTACCAGCAAATCACCAAGATAAACTGATGCCGCGTAGTTGGTGTGTTTTACTACAGTCGTTCTACGTTCATCGGCAATATGCCCGACATCAACATTTTTTATACCGGCTTTCCGAAGGAAGCCAGCCATTTCATCAGCGCTGTTTGCAATTAACACACTTAAAAAATTATCGCCATAATCTAATCCATGAGCAATGCCGGCACCAATAGCATAAATATTTTTCAACACAGCGGCAAACTGAACACCATAGATATCATTGTTGCAAACAACATTTAAATAATGAGTTGAAAAATATTTGGAGATTTCCTTTGTTGCAACTTCATCAATACCTGAAAATGTAAGATAGGAAAGCTTTTCAGCAGCTACTTCTTCAGCGTGGCACGGACCTAAAACAGCGAAATAATGCTTCAGCTGAAGATTAAATTTTTGATTGAGATAATCATTCAGCAAAACATTGTTTGCAGGCAGAATACCTTTTACAGCAGATATAATTTTCTTACCATTTAAACAGTCCGGTAATAAATTTTCTAAGGTGTCAACAACATAGGCAGAAGGAACTGAAACGATAATAATGTCAGACTGATCTACAACTTCTTCAACACTAAGGGTGAGGCTTAACAAAGACGTATCAAAATAAACCGAACTTAAATATTGTTGGTTGTGATGTCTGGTTTTAATATGATCTATAGCGCTCTGATTTCTGAAATGCCAGGTTATTATATGACCATTGTCCGTCAAAATTTTTGCCAATGCTGTTCCCCAGCTACCGCTTCCTATTAAACCAAATGTCATGTTGTAAATTACCTTTATTAGCTGAGTCCTAAAATGTCAACAGCCAGTTGGGCTGCTAATTGGCTGGCATCTTTTTTATTATACGCCTTTGCTTCGCTTATTATTTTGCCATCAATTTTGGCGCCTATAGTAAATAATCTGCGGCCGTTCTCTAATTTTTCATCAAGTGTTTCAAACTCTAAACTTTTACCATTTTTATTAGCCCATCCGTACAGTTTATTTTTTTGGTTGATCTCAAGGTTCTCAAGATCAGTCATGTATAAGTGCGGATTTATAATATGTTCAGTAACCCATTTTTGTGTTTTCTCATAGCCTCTGTCAAGATATACGGCGCCAACAATTGCCTCAAGTGTGTTACCAAAAATCTGGGAAATTTTCAATGATGTATCAAATTTGTTATAGAAGGTTATTTTCTTTAAACCCATCTTTAAAGCAATGTCATTAAGTTTGTTTCTGTTAACCATTTTGCTTCGCATCTCAGTTAGAAAACCTTCATCTTTATAGGGATAGCGCATAAAAAGATAATGCCCAACGATAGAGCTTAAAACTGCATCACCCAAAAATTCAAGACGTTCATTGTTTTCATCACTGCCCTCCCGGATGGAGCGATGACTTAAGGCGGTTTTATATAAGTGAAGACCTACAGGAGAAAATCCTAACACATTCCGCAGCTGGCGTTGAAAGTCTTTATCCTTTTTATTTTGAAAAATATTTTTAAGTAGCTGCAAACGCATTAATTATTTACCGAATGTAAAAATTATTAAGTCAACACATTAAGCATTTATACCCTTTCTGAAAATGTGCATCATAAAATTTCATGACGTGTTTAATGCTTATTTAAAGCAGCGTTTGAGCGGGGAGCTCATTAGTCGTTATACTTTTTTAAAATAAGAGAAGCGTTATGACCACCAAAGCCGAAGGTGTTGCTTAAGGCAGCATTCACTTCTTTTTCCTGCGATTTGTTAAAAGTGAAATTCATTTTAGGATCCAATTCAGGATCGTCAGTAAAATGATTTATGGTTGGAGGAATAACGTTTTTTGTAACGGCAAGAATACAGGCAAGTGCTTCAATAACACCGGCTGCGCCGAGACAATGTCCCGTCATTGATTTCGTAGAACTGATATTAAGATCGTATGCTCTATCCCCAAATACATTCATTATAGCTTTGGTTTCTGCAATATCTCCCAATGGTGTTGATGTGCCGTGCACATTGATATAGTCTATATCGTCAGGTTGCATGCCGGCATCTTTCAAAGCTGCATGCATAACATTTTTTGCACCTAGGCCTTCCGGGTGTGGTGCCGTAATATGATGCGCATCTGCCGTGGCGCCACCGCCTGCTATTTCACAATAAATTTTTGCTCCACGGGCTTTGGCATGTTCAAGTTCCTCTAATATTAAAATGCCGGCGCCTTCGCCCATTACAAAACCATCACGGTCTTTATCAAAAGGTCTGGAGGCTGTTTGTGGATCGTCATTTCTTTCGCTTAATGCTTTCATGGCATTAAAGCCACCAACACCGGCTGCACAAATAACAGCTTCGCTGCCACCTGTAACTATAATATCAGCTTTACCTAAACGAATAATGTCAAACGCATCAATAATCGCGTTAGTACTGCTTGCGCAGGCGCTTACTACAGAATAATTCGGGCCCCTGAAACCATGCCGCATAGAAATTTGTCCTGCAGCAATATCAAGAATCATCTTTGGAATAAAAAAAGGATTAAATCGTGGAGTGCCGTCGCCCAAAGCAAAATTGGAAACTTCTTCCTGAAAGGTCATGATACCACCAATGCCGCTGGCGAAAATCACACCTACTCTATCCTGATTTGCATTTTCATGGGTAATGCCCGCATCCTGAACGGCCTCGTCACTTGCTACTAAAGCAAATTGTGTGAAGCGGTCAATCTTTCTTGCTTCTTTTTTATCAAGATAATCTGTGGGTTCAAAATTCTTAACCTCGCAGGCAAATTTTGTCTTGAATTTGGAAACATCAAATTGTTTAATCTCATCAGCTCCTGAAATTCCATTGGATAATCCGGCCCAGTATTCCGGCACGGATAATCCCAATGGCGTTATAGCACCCATTCCGGTAACTACTACTCGATTTAATTCCATAAAAGCTTGCCTGCAATGATTAGTGATAATTACTTAGCATGTTCTTCTAAGTAGGAAACAGCCTGACCTACTGTAGTGATGGTCTCGGCCTGCTCATCAGGAATAGAAATATTAAATTCCTTTTCAAATTCCATAATCAATTCAACGGTGTCCAAACTATCGGCACCTAAATCGTTGGTGAATGACGCTTCTGAAGTAACTTCTGCTTCATCAACTCCTAATTTGTCAACAATGATTTTCTTAACTCTTGTTGCAATGTCTGACATGATAGTATAATTTAGTTATATGCCACAAAAATATACTTTTTGTAATAAAAAAAAATAATAACTGGCAAGGCTTAAAGCTGTCACTTAAACGGGCTGAAATGCACTAAATTCAATACTTCCAGGCATTTGTATTTTTTGCCAATTAAGGCTAAGAATTCAAATCAATCAACTTAAATTTTTATTTTTGTATAGACTTTTTACAGAAGCTTAATCAAAAGTTATTCCCTTCGTCTAAAGCTGTAATAAAATTGTATATTTAATTTACACACAAAATTTAACCTGAAGACCAACTATGCCAATTAAACAAATCGATCACGGCACTAAGGAGTATGACCAGATGCTGCGACTACGAAATGATATTCTTCGTAAGCCGCTTGGTTTAAGTTTTGACAAACATGAACTGGAAAAGGAGAAAGAAGATACACTTATTGCAGCCTTTGAAGAAGAAAAAATGCTTGGCTGTTGTTTACTTACTGAAATTGATAAGGATGTTGTAAGGTTAAGGCAGATGGCCGTACAAAATAATTTACAGGGGAAAGGTATTGGGGCTACCATGGTTACCTATGCAGAAAATGTAGCCAGGGATCTTGGTTACAAAAAAATGACCATGCATGCCCGCAAAGCTGTTATGGGTTTCTATGAAAAACTAGGCTATCAGCCTGTAGGAAATGAGTTTGTAGAAGTTACCATAGCTCATTATACTATGGAAAAGAAGCTTTGCTGATTATCTTAGAGAAGTCAAATCAATCCTTAATTCTTGCTTTAATATAACGCCGGGCTTCAGGCAAAGCACTTCCCTCAAAAGCAGCTTTAGGTAAAAGAAAAAAAGATCTACTGTCAAAATATAGGTGAAAAAAATGTGGGCTTTCCACCACATTGCTAAAAGCGCTCCAGGGCCATGTTTTGGTACCTCTTTCATTTTCCAGAAAAAGATGTTTGTCTTCAAGCGCCACGGCGAAATGATCCTTAAATGTAGCCGACCTTTTATAAATAGAATAAGGTAATATAAACCAAAAGGCGAGCATAAGCACAAACCATAATACTGAGCCAACTAAAAAAGCTAAAGGCGATATTTTTTTGAAGAAAAAAAGTGCAGCTGTGGTTACGGCAAATACATTAACCATAATGATCATGACCTTAATCTCCCGCCTGGTAATAAAGTGATATCGCAAAGCCTGTATCACTTTCGGTTTGTCATAGTAAAATACTGATGAGATCATGGTTATACCGTTAGCAATTTCATTACCAGCAAAGCATTAATTTAATTAATTAATCCTGTACCATTTTCAATAGAAACTCTATACATCGTCAGTTCCAGTCCCATAGCGTTTTTATAATCAATATTTATGTCGTTGATTATTCTATCAATGGCTTCTTTTTTCACCAGATTGATCGTACAACCACCAAAGCCGCCACCCATCATTCTTGCACCAATTACTGCAGGAAATTGCCTGACATGATCAACCAAAAAATCAAGCTCTTTACAACTCACTTCATAATCTTTACTAAGACCTTCATGCGCCTCAAACATTTTTTTACCAAAGGCTGCAATGTCTTTGTTGTCAAGATCTGCACAGGCATCAGGCACTCTTTTAATTTCTGTTACCATAAACACACACCGTCGGTAAACAATTTCATCAACAGGCTTTATCAGTTCTTCAACCATTTCAAGAGTTGCGTCCCGAAGACTTTCTACTTCCGCGTATTTCTTCTTTATGAGTGCCACACCTTTTTCACATTGCTTACGCCTGGTGTTGTATTCGGTATCAGCCAGCGAATGCTTAACGTTAGTGTTTAATAAAATGATCTCAACATCATCCGGCATAAAAGGTTTGTATTCATATTCAAGTGATCGGCAATCCAGTTTAATTACATGATTTTTTTTACCAAAGCCGCTGGCAAATTGATCCATGATACCACATTGCACACCTACAAAATCATTTTCTGCCCGTTGAGCCATCTTTACAATATCAAGTAAAGAAATATCAAGCTTAAATATTTGTTTAAAAGCAAATAGCGAAGCACATTCTAATGCTGCAGAAGAAGACAATCCTGCGCCTAATGGCACATCTCCACCAACAACCAAATTAAAACCGGCTGTGTGATAGTTATGAATTTGTAGTTGTTGTAATGAGCCAAGTATAAAATCAGGCCACTGTTTTCCACTCTTCATAAGTTGCTTTATGTTGCCTTGATAGTCGTCATTTTCATCAACAGCAAACATGTATATCTCCTCATCTGTACGAGCCGTCACAGCCACATAAATCGCTTTATCGATGGCGGCCGGCAATACAAACCCATTATTATAATCTGTATGTTCTCCTATAAGATTTATTCTGCCAGGGGAACGGACTATAATTGGTTCTTCTTTATATAATGAAACAAACTTCCGTCTAATATTATCTATCACGGTTATTTAGTTTTATCAGCACCTGATAATTTTTTAATTAGATCTACCTCGTCTTTACGGTATGGCGTACCGTCGGGCAAAAAGATATCATGAAACCATTCAACAGGTTCTGAACCATC
>JBDSRT010000425.1:0-4036 GCA_039929165.1 Ginsengibacter sp. | reverse complement strand
ACAAAGATCATGCGCAGGTGATTGAAATATGGAATGTAGTCTTCATACAATTCAATCGTAAAAAAGACGGTAGCCTGGAGCAGTTACCGGCTAAACATGTTGATACAGGAATGGGTTTTGAAAGATTGGTAAGAGTGCTGCAGGGCAAGCAAAGTAATTATGATACTGATATTTTTACCGGAACAATTGCAGCAACAGAAAATATCACCAATAAAAAATATACTAATGGCGATGACAAGCAAAGTATAGCTTTCAGAGTTATCGCAGACCATATAAGAGCTATAGCATTTACAATTGCAGATGGACAGTTGCCTTCAAACACAGGCGCAGGCTATGTAATTCGTAGAATCTTAAGAAGAGCAGTAAGATATTATTATTCTTACTTGGATTATAAGCAGCCTTTATTGCACCTGTTGTTGCCGGGAATTGCGGGGCAGTTTGAAAATGTTTTTCCAGAACTGAGTAAACAGAAGGAGTTTATTTCGAAGGTTATACTTGAGGAAGAAAATAATTTCTTAAGAACTTTAGGGAAGGGAATAAAAAAATTAGAAGAGTTAGCTAAGCCAAGAATTTCTTCATTCAATGAAGACTTAATAAAAAATACTTTCAAATCCTACGACGGAAAAATAATAAATGAGATTAAGCAATTACTAAAAGAGGATTATTATTTAATTCCCATAAATAAAAACGTCCAAGCACGGGATTACATTTCGAAACACTATAATACAAGCTATATAAAAGATATTGACCACTATGCATTTGGCGCCAAATCACTCTTAACATTACATGGGTGGCAAGTATTTGAATTATTTGATACATACGGATTTCCATTAGATTTAATAAAATTGACAGCTCTAGATTATGCAATAATTATAGACGATGAGAGATTCGATTCATATATGCAAGAGCAAAAAACTCGCAGCCGTTCTGCAAGCATTGTTGATACTGAAGATTGGATCACACTCGTGGAAAGTGCTCCAACAACATTTATTGGCTATACGGATTTAGAGAGTACAACAAAAGTGATGCGGTATCGTAAATCAGCCAGCCAAGGGAAAACGCTTTATCAGCTTGTATTAGAGCAAACACCTTTTTATGCTGAAAGTGGCGGCCAGGTTGGTGATACGGGAATTTTAAAATTCGGCGACGAAATCATTAAAGTTATTGATACCAAAAAAGAAAATGATCTCATCTTACATTTTACTGAAAATCTTCCGGCTGAAATTGAAGGTGAAGTTTCGGCAAGTGTTGATCAACCTCGTCGTATCAACATTCAATATCATCACACTGCTACGCATTTATTGCATGCTGCTTTAAGAAAAGTTTTAAGTAATCATGTGGCGCAAAAGGGAAGTCTTGTTAACAATGAACAGCTTCGTTTTGATTTTTCACACATTGCAAAAATGACGAACGAAGAAATTGCTGCTGTTGAAAAAATAGTCAATGAAAAGATCAGGCAAAATATTCCTGTAGTCATACAACAAATGATGAAAGATGAAGCAATTGCCACAGGTGCAATGGCTTTGTTTGGGGAAAAATATGGCGATGTTGTTAGAACAGTAATTATTGATCCTGCCTATTCCATTGAACTTTGCGGCGGTACACATGTAGCCAATACCGGTGAGCTTGGCTACTTCAAAATAAAAAGCGAATCTGCTATTGGTGCAGGTGTTCGTCGTATTGAAGCCGTTAGTGGCGAAGCTGCAGAAAATTACATTAATCAGCAATTGGGTTTGTTGCACAGTGTTAGTGAGAAGCTAAAAAGTCCGGCAAATGTCTTAAAGGCACTGGAAAATTTGATGCAGGAAAAAGATGGTCAGGCAAAATCCCTTCAACAACTTGAAGCAAAATTTGCAGATGTTTTAAAACAGGAACTGCTTACAAAAACATCGCAAATAAATGGATATGAATTTATTGGCGAAGTGATTGATGTTTCTAATGCTGACATCTTGAAAAAATTAGCACTTGCGTTAAAAGCAAATGATGAAGAAATGGTTGTTGTTCTGGCCGCGGCTATTGCTGGCAAAGCTTCTGTATCCTTGTTATTACCTGATAAGTTCATCGCTGACAAAAATATTGATGCACCGAAGTTTATTAAAGAGCACATCAGCGGCCTTATAAAAGGTGGCGGCGGCGGAAGTAAAAATCTTGCAACGGCAGGCGGACAGGATACATCACAGCTATTAAAAGTGATCGATGCAGTTAAAGCAACCTTGTAAACATTAAAATCTTTTACGAAAAGCCGTAAAGAAAATATCATACTTGGCGTCTTTGCTTTTTAGCGCCTCTGCGTGAATATTACCACTCATCACTGAAAAATCTCTTTGCTAAACTTTAATCTCCGAAACTTTTCGTAAATATAAAAATGTGTTTATATTTGATCTACTAAAAATTTCGTACTTAAAATATTTGCCATGAAAAAAATAATGCTATGCTTATCTGCTGCAACGGTAATGACTGCATTTATGCCTGTAGTCTTTGCGCAGGATAAGAAAAATAAGATTGAAAAAGAAGAAGAGATCGTTATAAAAAGGAAAGGTGATAAAGATGTAAAAATATCCATTGAAATAAATGGCGATGATGTGAAGATCAACGGTAAGCCGATGAGCAACTATAATGATGACGATATCAAGGTTGACAAGCGGGTGCGGATCATAAGAGATGGAAATAGGGATATGCTGATGAATGATGATGATCACGGCGACCTTTTCAGGCGCAACCCCGAATTTCGCAGTCTTGATAGGTTAAAAACTATGGGGAGTATCGGCGAGTCACGGCCTTTCCTTGGGGTGACCAGTGATAAAAATGACAAAGGCTCAAAAATTACGTCGGTATCAAAAGGCAGTGCTGCAGAAAAGGCCGGCCTGAAAGAAGGTGACATCATCACTAAGATTGACAGCAAAAAAATAACCGATCCTGAAATGTTGATGGATGTTGTTGGTGATTTGAAACCAAAACAGCAAGTAAAGATTTCCTACCTGCGAGATGGCAAGTCAAGAGAAACTTCAGCAACCCTGGGTGAAAGAAAAGACGCCATGGTAAGGAACTTTAATTATGATCACAACTGGTCTCCTGAGCCGGGTGGCACAATGATGAAGGATTTTAAATTTACTATGCCGGCTATGCCTGATATGGAAAACATGCATGGTGACTTTTTTATGTTTAACCGCAAAAAGCTTGGCGTGAGAATTGAAGATGCCGAAAATGAAGATGGCGCTAAGATCACAAAAGTTGACAGTGGCAGCGCCGCAGAAAAAGCCGGTTTAAGGATTAATGATGTGCTTACAGAAATTGATGGCAAAAAAGTAAAAACTGTTTCTGAAGTAAGAGAACAAATGTCAGAAGTAGAAAAAAATGATTACCCGGTAAAGGCGAAACGCAATGGCACTGAAATGACATTTAATGTAAAGACACCAAAAAGAATTGAATCGGCAGATCTTTAAATTTTTTTGACAAGGTTAAGACCGTCCTGTTAGCATAGGGCGGTTTTTTTTGGCATTACATCAACAATCACATTAGGCTCTTTTTGATACCTTCGCACCATGACTGACCCTGAATACGAGGCGGTAATTGGTCTTGAGGTACATGCTCAACTTTCTACAAAAAGCAAATTATTTTGCGGCGATAGCACGCAATTTGGTGCTGCGCCCAATACACAGGTTAGTCCTATATCGCTTGCCCATCCCGGCACGTTGCCAAAGATGAATAAGAAGGCGATTGAGTATGCCTTAAAGCTTGGGCTTTCGCTGCATTGCGATATTGTGAAGGAAAATTATTTTGCTCGCAAAAATTACTTTTATCCTGATCTGCCAAAGGGTTACCAGGTTTCTCAACATACCGCACCTATTTGTAAAAATGGGTTTGTAACCATACACACCGGCGATGTTACAAGAGACATTTTATTAAACCGTATTCACATTGAAGAAGATGCCGGTAAAAGTCTGCATGATATAGATGATGATTATACCTGCATAGATTTGAACAGGGCTGGTGTGCCGTTGCTTGAAATAGTGTCTGAACCTGATATGCATACTGC
>JBDSRT010000424.1:0-4424 GCA_039929165.1 Ginsengibacter sp. | reverse complement strand
AGTATAGAAACAGCAGCAGCCTTAACTTTCCGCGAAGCATCTGTTTCTGCAATCTTTTCAATCTTGAAAATATTGTTCTTTGCGATTGCCTGTTCTTCCGATAAATAGTCAAGCGTCATTTCACGCAATCCTGCAAATTTATCATCAAGTCCCCAGGCCAGTTCAGGCATGTGTTGTTTGGAGAAATAATCAAGTGCTTCTTTTCTATCAAGATAATTTTTGGCATTGGTCCACATATTTTTAAAACCTTCCGCATCATGGTTGTCTTCTTTTTCTGCTAATAAAATTTTGTCTGCATCAACATTTATAAAAGTGGCTTTACCATTCGTTTTAAAAGAAAACGTATCGTCTGCATTTTTCACCCAAACAGGATAAGTAACTCGGCTTGTGCCATCATAAACATCAATGTTAACAGGTAATGTAAACAAATGACTATTTGTTTGTACCTGTTTCACAATTACGGTTGCTGTATTGTTACCGTAAGTATAATTGATTTGTAATTTAGGATTACCATTATTATAATACCAGTCGTTAAAAAACCAATTTAAATCTTTACCGGACACATCTTCCATGGCCAGCCTTAAGTTTTGCGCTTCTGCGCTTTTGAATTTGTTGTCATTTAAATATTTGTTCAGCCCCTTTTTAAAAGCATCATCACCAAGATATTTGCGTAGCATGTGTAAAATCGCACCACCCTTAGGATAGCTTACATTATCAAACATGTCCTCTTTATCTGCATAATAAAATCTTACTAAGTTTTTGTTGGCGTTATCCGGGTTAGATAAGTAAGATGCTCTGTCTTCTTCTATTTTAGCGTCACCTGCATCTTTGCCGTGTCTATATTCATTCCATAAAGTTTCGCTGTAGTCGGCCATAGATTCGTTAACAGTTAGGTTACTCCAGCTTTCAGCCGTTACTAAATCACCAAACCACTGGTGAAACAATTCATGAGCAATCGTTTCTTCCCAGCCATTGCCTTCTGAAAGTTGTCGATCATTTTGATATGCACTTTCCTGGTGAAGCGTAGCTGTAGTGTTTTCCATGGCGCCGCTTACATAGTCTCTGCCAACTATTTGTGAATACTTAACCCACGGATAAGGAACGCCTGTAAGTCTTTCGAAAAATGCGATCATAGCAGGCGTTTCACCAAAAATCCGTCTCGCCACGCCGGCATAAGGCTTCTCTACGTAATAACTAACTTCTTTGCTTTTATAATTGTCTTTTACAATGGCATAATCGCCCACACCCATAAAAAATAAATAGGGTGCATGTGGCAGATCCTGTTTCCAGTAGTCTGTCCTGGTGCCATCATTATTGGTTTTTTGAGAGATTAATTTGCCATTACTGAGCGTAACATATTTTGATGGCACCGTCATCAAAATTTCTTCTGTAGATTTTTGATTAGGCTTATCAATTGTCGGGAACCAAACGCTATTAGCTTCGGTTTCACCTTGTGTCCAGATCTGCGTTGGCTTATCTTTATCTTCACCACGCTGGTTGATAAAGTATAAACCTTTTGCATCTGTTATGGCTGCGCTTCCCTTTGCTTTATACTCATCAGGCTTGGAGATATAATCCACATACACTGTATATTTCTCGCCTGCGGCATATTTTTTATCAAGACCAATTCTTACTTGTTCGCCATTATACGAATATTTAAGCGGTGTTTTCGCATTGCCTTTCATTAAAGCAATTGCTTTTATGTCCATTCCTTTTGCATCCAGCGTTAAAGAATCCTGTGCATAAAAATGAGGTTGTAGTGTAACCCAGGCCTTGCCTAACAAATATGATTTTTGGAAATCAAACTTTACCTCAAGTTTAGTATGAACCAAATCATTCACTTTCTCAGCAGTTTTTCTGTAAAGCTTTTTCCAGGAAGAATCAGGTAAATTTTTTTGTTGAGCCGAAACAAAGAATGGTATTGCCAGCATGCAAAAAATAAAAAAGCGCTTCATTAGGTTTTTTTGCAAATAAACAGGATAGTTTGCTAAGAGGTTGTTATTTAAGGGCGATTGAAATTGCTGTAATCGTTAAGTTTGTAATAAACTAATGTGAATGAAATATTTGTTTGTTTTTGGTTTGATGTTCTACAGCCTTTCCGGCATTGCACAGCCTTTACAAAATCATTTTGTGTATTTACAAACTGAAAATAAGCAACCGTTTTATGTAAAGATGAATAGCGCCATTCTAAGCTCAACCTCTACAGGATATTTGATCGTTCCAAAATTATTGGATAGCACTTATCAATTCATAATAGGATTTCCTGCCAATGAATGGCCTGAACAAAGTATTTCGCTTCCTGTAAAAAAAGATGCCGGATTTCTTTTAAAAAATTTTCAGGAAAAGGGTTGGGGACTATTTAATCTGCAGACTTTCGAAGTGGTTATGAATAGCAGTAAAACTAAGGGAGAACCTGAACAGGTTGTAACATCCAGTGACCAGTTTTCTACAATGCTTTCTGAAGTTGTCAATGATTCTTCAATTCTAAAAACAGCTATTCCTCAAAAAATAGCGCCTTCACAAAATCAAGCAAAGAGTGATTCGGCCGCGGTTGCGACGATACCGGCGGCAAGTGTAAAAGATTCAACCCTTCCGAAAGTCATTATTGATTCTTCGAGCCAGAAAACAACTGTTCCGCAGAAAATAACGCCTCCTCAAAATCAAGCAAAGATTGATTCGCCTGCAGTTGCCACGATATTGCCTGCTAAAGTTAACGACACATCTTTAGCTGTGAAACAGACTTCGATTGAAAAATTAACATCCAAAAAAAATAATTATGGTTTGGAGATAACCTTTTTTGATTTAGCTGAAACTGATACAATTAAAGCAACTTTTGATTTAGGTGCAGATACCGGTAATATTCGAATCGATTCGTCAATTTCTGAAGCCGGCAGCAAAAAGCAGGATACCACCGCCGCAAATAAAACAGAGACTATGAAGACCAAAGTGTCTCGGCAAGTCACCCAGTCTGTGGAAGAATTGAACAGCACCAAAAAGAATACATCAACGCAAACAGAATTTCTTGATGTGAAAAAGACGTCAATGATTAACTCCAATTGTAAACAAAATGCTATTGAAACTGATTTGCAAAAGCTGGAAAAAAAGATGGTGTCAGAAAGTAACGATGATGATAAAATAAAGGTGGCTAAGAAAATTTTTAAAACAAAATGTTTTACTACATCCGCTATAAAGCAACTTAGTAAGCTGTTTATTACCAGCGCCGGTAAGTATAATTTTTACGATATGGCCTATCCTTTTGCTTCTGATTCAGGCCTATACTATTCTTTAGAAAGCGAACTGTTGGACGCCTATTATATTAAAAGATTTCAGGCGCTCATCAACAAATAACCAATCGCTCATTTTATGGCTAGATTTTTTGTTGAAGTTGCTTACGATGGAACAAGATATTCTGGCTTTCAAAAGCAAGACAATGCGGTCACTATACAATCAGAAGTTGAGCAGGCATTGTTAACCTACTACCGTAAAACATATGATTTAACCGGGGCTTCACGTACAGACGCTGGAGTTCATGCTTATCAAAATTTTTTTCACTTTGATGATGAGAGTTCAATTTACAATGATAAAGACTTGTATCATCTGAACAGGATTCTTCCCTTAGATATTGTAATAAAAAACTTATTCCAGGTTACTGATGATAGGCATTGTCGTTTTGATGCTGTCTCAAGACAATATGAATATGTAATTACTAATAAAAAAGATCCGTTTCTTACAGGCAAGGCCTTTTACTTTCCCTACAATTTGGACGTAGAAAAATTGAATGATAGTTGCAACATTCTCTTGATGCATAAAAATTTTGAGTCATTTTCAAAAAAGAATAACCAGGTATTTACATATAATTGTGATCTTTTTCTGGCTATATGGACATACAGCAATAATAAATTACTCTTTAATATTTCTGGTAGTAGGTTTCTAAGAGGTATGGTTAGAGGAGTAGTAGGAACAATGCTAAAAGTGGGCACAGGAAAAATTTCGCTGCAAGATTTTGAAGATATCATTCTTGCAAAAGACTGTGCCAGAGCCAATTTTGCTGTCAGGCCGTGGGGATTGTATTTAAAAGGGATTACTTATTCAGCAGGGTAAATACAAACTTGGCGCATAAAATAATGCAAGTCTTTAACAAGCTTCTAAATATTTTTATTAAAAACATTTGGTCTATAAATCAATCAGTCATTATCTTTGCTGTCCGCTTTTGAAAAATGGCGCAGTTCTTAAAAATAAAAAACACGAGACAAATATTTAAAAGAAATATTTGGTCACGTAAATAACGGCTCTTACATTTGCACTCCCAATCAAAAAATGGGTGGTCAAAAAAGGCCAAAAGATCTTTGAAAGTTAGGAAACAACAGCATCTCGATTTTAATAATCGGGTAAGGTAACATTAGCGAAATACATTACAATTTGAA
>JBDSRT010000423.1:0-4895 GCA_039929165.1 Ginsengibacter sp. | reverse complement strand
CTTTAATACCATTTAATATATTATAGCGTGCAGCCTGGTTAGCATGCCAAAGTCTGTAACCTGCATGGGCAAAGGCGTTGGCAAAAGAATCAACACTTACATCAACACCATATTTTTCTATGACATCCGCAAAAGTGAGATCAACATACAAATCATCATACAAGCCAGGATTGTTGATCATGACTTCCTTCAAATAACCATTGTACCAAAGCAGTGGTTGATAGTCACCAATAAAAGTTCCCTGGAAGGCAAACTCATAAGGGCCGCCAAAAGTTACGCCGATGGTTTGTCCTGCCCAGCCCCCTTTAATTTTCTCTTGCAGCTGAGATTTAGATATTGTAACCGTAGATTGTGCCCGGAGCAAGTTAGGTAGTACAAAGCAGGCAATTAAGAAAAATTTCATCATAGTATAAAAATGATGAACTAAATATATTCAATTTCTATTTGTAAAACCATTGATGTAGTTATGAGTCTTCATCTAAACAGGATAGCAGCTTTTTTATGTCTTGTTCTGAGTTATAAATGTGCGGCGAAACTCTTATAGATGTTGACCTGAAACTTACTATTACGTTGTTGTCTGTCAATCTTTGTTTTAGTTCATTAATATTTTTATCTTTTAAAGGAATACTGATAATGTGGCCGGCATTTAATTGATTTTCGTTATAAGTGCCGTTCGATATTTTGTAGTCAACAATAATGTCTGTAAGTTTTTTTATCTCTTGTTGAACATCTGCTATATCCCATTTATTTATTTGTTCAAGTGCCGCTAAAGCCATTGGCATTAAATTGATGTGAGATACTTCTCCCATATCAAATTTTCTTGCGCCTTTTTTATATTCAGTAACATAGTTGGTAAGGTCTGCAAAGTTCTCACTACCTTTTCTTGGTTGCCAGGAATATTCCAAAGGCTCACTACTCTCCTGCCATTTTTCGGCAACATACATATATCCTAAACTGTACGGCCCGAGCATCCACTTGTAACCAACAGATACTGCAAAGTCCGGTTGTATCTGTTCAATGTCAATCGGCAAAACGCCTAAAGACTGGCTAAGGTCTAACACTAACAAAGCGTCAACTTCTTTAACAGCCTTACTTATTTTTTCAAGATCTATCCAGGCTCCGCTTATCCAATGGCAATTTGGTATAGCCACAAGCCCGGTATGCTCATTTATGTTTTCAAGAATGCTTTGAGTAAGACTTTTATCTGCGGAAGATCTTATTGTAACAATTTGTAAACTCTGCTCTTTCGCTAGATTCTCCCAGGCATAATAATTAGATGGATATTGATGCTCAAGTACAAGAATATTTTTACCTGCAGTTAACTTAATGTTTTTTGCTGCAAGAGATAAACCATAACTGGCTGAGGGAATCAAGGCGATGTTATCGTTGGCTGTCTGAAATATGTTTGCGACAAGCTGTCTTAAAGTTTCAGCTTTTGTAAACCAATCTTCTACCGTAAGGTTCCAAGGCTGAGCTCTTTTATCAAGCGCCACCAGTCCGGCCTGCTTTACAGTCTTCAACATTGGTGACATGTACGAGCAATTGAGATAGGTAATGCCGTCTTCTAAAAGAAATAGTTCTTTTGGCGATTGAATGATGTGCATCCCCAAATCTATAATAATATTCAAAGCTTAAAATTATTATGAGGTAATTAGTATGTCTACTTTAAAACCTTGTACGCTCGATGATTTTATAAACTACGACGGATTAAAAAACTATTACCTTGATCTATTCAACCACAAAAGATAAAGATATCATTACGCATGAATTACGAATGCGGGATAAGAACCACAATTGGCATCATTAGTTTCTTGCAGGTTAAGGGAAAAGAGATAATACTGCAAATAAAAGTGACGGTAAGGGTTTTAATGCGGCTTAACTAAAAAACAATCAAACATTTGGCATACTGGGAATACAGGAAAGGGTAACCTATTTAAACGGAAAATTTGACCTCAGATCATCTCCAGGAAAAGGCACAGAAATTAAGATAATCATACCTGTTTAGCGGTTTCATGTGTAACAACTTCTAAGTTCAATTAGTGTGAGTAGCAGTAACTCCATAATCAAAATGTAAAGTAAGAGCGTATAAACTTTAAGCAAGAAAGTGACATGTCAAACAAAAAAATAAGCAAGAATTAAATTTCTTTAATTCTTACTTCAGAGGTCCCGAGCGGATTCGAATAATAAACGTAACCTCTTAATAATGAATCACAAATATTTTTTGTCGATTTTTTTGTCGATTTGTAACTGAAAAAATTTATACATCTCATCTAACTTTTCTTAAACAGACTTGTCTTTACGAATATACTATCGTTCGATAAAAACTATAAATAAATTAGAGCTTTAAACCCATGAGGCGTTACTATCAATTGTGCTCAACTGTTAATCTTTGTTATATTATCTTCTAATTTTAGATATTCCATTTCCAGTCTCTTATCTCCGACATGTCTTCACCATGCTCACAGATATAAGCTTTATGTTCAAGCAATTTGTTGCGAAGCAGTTGCTTTACATGGGCACCTTTTGATGCCAAACCAGGGACACGGTCAATTACTGCTTCGGCCAAATGAAAACGATCTAGTTCATTCAACACTACCATATCAAAAGGTGTGGTGGTAGTGCCTTCACCCATATAACCATGCACATGCAATTGCTTGTGATTGGTACGGCGGTACGTTAACCGGTGAATCAATAATGGATAACCATGAAAAGCAAAAATGATGGGTTTATCTTTTGTGAACAAGCCGTCAAAATCTACATCGTTTAAACCATGCGGGTGTGATGTTTGTGGCTTCAGCGTCATCAAGTCAACAACATTGACAAAACGAATTTTTAAATCAGTAAGGGTTCTCTCAAAATACTTACGGCAGCCAAAGCTTCCAGTGTTGGTACATCGCAAGAACAAGCCATCACTACATCAGGTTCATATCCATCATCATTACTGGCCCAATTCCAAATGCCAAGGCCTGCCGTACAATGTTTAATAGTTTTCAGTACCTGACTGTATGTTTGCCATCAAAACAAGGTGACCAGGTATCATCAGTTTTTATAGAAGTGAACGGCTTGGTATTTCTGATTTTTTCTGTTTGAGATGGCTTACCTCTCCCAACCCCATATGTTTTTATGCCCGAAAACATTTCTGCAAGTGATGAAAGTGTATCAAAACCTTTATCGATCTTTCTTATCATTGCGGAACTAGGTAACCTTAATATATTTATCAAATAAACCTTGAGTTCCTATTGTTATTAACCCGAGGAATAGCAACCCGAAAGCAACTATTAAACCAGCTGCCCTATCTGGGTATTATCTTTTGAGTCCGCTTGAGTTTGTTGGCAAAACATGTCGATACCAAAATAGTCCTCCAAAAGCCCAATAAAAATGCAATTTGGATAGCAAAAAAATAATTGTGTTGATGACAATAGCGATAAGTAATAAGTTATGTTGGTTAAAATTCTCGTTCATTTCATTTTCGCATGCTTATTTTTTACGATTGTATGTTTATGAAATTGACAACCTTATAGACGTCGTGTTAAATCGTAAATCTTGCTCAAGCCACTTGCATACTACTGCCTCATAAGAAAACAGAAACCTATCTTAAACTTCACCTCTTGCCGGGTAGTCAGATTTTAAAACAAACTTTATTCCTCCCAATATGTCTATAAAAGAGGGCCTGCCAAAAGGCATTGACTGAATGGCTTCATAAAATACACTCCCATCAGGTTTTATCAAAAATAAACCGGGCTCTAAAAACTTTTCTGGCTCGGTTTCTTTAATGCCTTTAGAAACAAACAATCCCCATTTGGAGGCGTCTTCCACCGGGAACTCAAACCCAAGAGGCACATCTTTGATATTCCATTTTTCATAAGTTTCTTTAGCTACGGCTTCTTTGTCTGAGCTTACTGCAAGCACCACTACGCCTTTTTCTATAAATTTTGGAAATAAGGTTTGCAGGTCTTCCATGTACGATTTGCAAACCGGGCAATGCAAGCCGCGGTAAAATACAATCATAGTAAAGTGTTCCGGAGATTGTGCAGAGAGCTTCCATGAAGTATCGTTTACTAATTTAATTTCCAATTCAGGAGCTTTTTCCCGTGGTTTTATCATATATTTTTTTTATTAATGGGCTTATATTTCTACAAGATATTGTTTTGTAAAGTTTGAATCCATGGCGCAATCCCCTATTCTTCAAACGATGCCATTTATTTGAGGCCGGCAGGTTGTGGTTAGGTGAAGTCTAAATGAAATGTAAAGCAAATAGAAAAGATGTTGGGTACAGACAGTGGTAACCATTTCATGGTTAGAAGGTTTTTTTGCCTCAACCAAGACTCCGGCAGCATCGGTAGCATCTTTACCTGTATGGATAACAAAATCAGTTCTCGCTTTGGTTGCTATATGAAATGATGAGCTGTATTAAGTATTTTTCAGGAGGTCCATCACATGCCCTTCAGATTTTCTTCACTCTCCTGTGGATTGATGTGTTCTAATAACAGTTTGAAATTAGCTTTGAATTTTTCAATCTCTGCACGGTCCGGTTTCATAATCCTGAAGGCTTTATTCAGCGATTGTTATACAGTTAGTTGCTTAACCCTAATCGAAATCTGCTGCAAACTTCACCACAGGGCATTGCCGATCTATCAAAACAGTTGAAAAAATTTGCCGGTCTGTCCCCTGCTGCTTTAAAAGATGGAAATAAAAACCCAAAAGTAATCCTGAAAATCTGTGAATTATGTAACCCTTTTCTATAATGGTGTAAGATTTTTGCAGGTTCTTCTGCTGACCTTTGTGCAGTCACTTTCCTTATAATTTGTGCTGAAGATGAGTAGCATTTTTAAAATTAGTGGACATAAAAAGTAACAATAAAAAAAGCGATACTATAAATTAGATGAATCATGTTA
>JBDSRT010000422.1:0-4877 GCA_039929165.1 Ginsengibacter sp. | reverse complement strand
TATCTCGGCACTAACGATTTTACTGCAAAAGCCGAAAATCTTTTTGGCGAAAGACAAACACAACATAAAGTTCAAACCCGTGAGCAATGGATGCAGCAGCAAAAAGATTTTATTGGCTCCCATTCTTACTTTACCGTATCTGCCTCACATCAACTTAATCAAAAGAAATATGAAAATCTTTCTAAGGTCAAGCAGAGCACTGAGTCTGCAAATCCGGGTATAACCCATAAAGGGAAATCAAATCTTAAACACGATTTTATATTTATTGTACTGGGCGTTTTTTCTGCAGCTTTTGCATTAGAAAGTTTCCTGGTTCCTAATCTTTTTTTTGATGGTGGCGCAACCGGTATTGCTTTGTTGATTAGTAAGCTAACCGGTCTTGATTTGCCTTATGTAATCGCTCTGGTTAATCTACCATTTATTATTATGGGCTATTTTGTCGTGAACTTGAAGTTTGCATTAAAAACAAGTTTATGTATTGTGTTATTAGCGCTTTGTTTATTTATTCCTTTCCATACTGTTACGTCTGATAAGCTTTTGGTCTCCTTCTTTGGAGGATTTTTTTTAGGTATTGGCAGTGGCTTTGTCATGCGTGCCGGTTGTGCTATTGATGGTACTGAAATATTAGCACTTTATACCTGGCGTAAAACAAGCTTCACTATCAGTGAAATTATTATGGCCATAAACATTATAATCTTTGGGACTGTTGCCATTATATTAAGTATGGAAACTGCACTATACTCTTTGCTCACTTACATTACAGCTTCTAAAACTATAGATTATGTTGTTGAAGGACTGGAAGCCTACCAGGGCGTCACAATAATATCAGGTAAAAGCGAAATCATAAAGGATAGATTGGTAAACAACCTGGGCCGGGGTATAACGGTTTATAAAGGTGAGCGTGGTTACCTGCCGGGAAATTATCATGTTCATGAAGATTGCGATATCATCTTTACAGTAATTACCCGGCTTGAATTACGTAAACTTAAAAACCTGGTGGCAGAAATTGATCCCAAAGCTTTTGTTATCGCAAATCCTATCAAAGATGCGTCCGGTGGTATAATCAAAAAAAGGCTGGAACATTAATTACCATCGCCGATGTTGTGTTACACCTCCCTGCCAGCGGGTTTACATAGTTCCGTCCTGCTTGCCAACAACTCGGCGCCGCAAAGGTTGCTATTATTATGTCTATGCATCTCTAACAAACGGTACTCCGACAAATCTTTTTACTGTTTTATTTATAATAACCATTAATTTGAACGCAATAAAGAAGCGCAAAGTTTAGCAATCATTGTTTAAGCCCGTAGTATGTTTCTAGAAATTTTATTGTCCTTTCTTTTACTGCTTCGCATGCGCAAAACGTTGCGCACTTTTCATCCCAACCCTAAATGGGATAAATACATTTTGTATGCGATCATCGGCGTTGGTGTGCTTTTTTCTCTTGACACACTTGTACATGCTGATGAATTTGCCAAATGGTTTTGGCATATTGTGCTGCTTGCTATAGTTGCAGTTTTTTTTATCAGGGATGAACTCATTACAGACCGGCTAATAATTAATGCGGTGTTGCCCTTAATTCTTATCTCTCTCGTAGGTGACATTTTAGAGGCTACGCCAATAAAAATTTTCAAAACGCTAAGCCAATACATGGACTATGCGTACCCGGTTGCTATAACCTGGATGATAGCCTTGCTGGTACGTTCGAAAAAGCAACAAAAAGTATTACTGGAAGAACGCCAAAAAAGGGAAGAGGACTTAAAAGAATACCGGATGATGACGGAACGTAAGGCTGAATTAGAGCGGCTTGTAACGGAACGAACGTCTGAGTTGGTCAGCCAAAAGGAAGAATTGGAGCAAGCCATTAACGATTTAAAATCTACACAGGCACAACTTGTTCAAAGAGAAAAAATGGCTTCGCTTGGCGAGTTGACTGCCGGCATAGCTCATGAAATTCAGAATCCGTTAAATTTTGTCAATAATTTTTCTGAAGTAAGTGTTGAATTGACTGACGAGCTGCAGCACGAAATCAATAGCCTGCTGGTAAATGAGCCCGATAAAATTCATCTTTCTGCTGTGATAAAAGATATACGCTCCAACCAGGAAAAAATTAACTATCATGGCAAGAGAGCAGACTCAATTGTGAAAGGTATGCTGTTGCATTCCCGTAAAAGCTCAGGGCAAAAAGAACAAACAGACATCAACATGCTTGCAGATGAATACATTCAGCTGAGCTATCATGGCCTCCGGGCAAAAGACAAATCTTTCAATGCTACGCTTGATAAACACTATGATGAAACACTTGATAAAATAAATGTAGTGCCGCAGGATATGGGGCGGGTATTTTTAAATTTGTTTACAAACTCTTTCTATTCAGTTACAGAAAAAAAACAACAAAAGGAAGAAGCTAAAGAGCCGTATGAACCGATAGTGTCAGTTTACACAAAAAAACTAGTAGATACAACGGAGATCAGAATTAAGGACAATGGCATGGGTATGAGCCGGGAAATATTAGACAAAATTTTTCAGCCATTTTTCACTACAAAACCTACTGGCCAGGGCACAGGCCTCGGCTTATCTATCAGTTATGATATCGTTACAAAAATACACGGCGGGCAAATGACTGTTAATACCGAAGAAGGCGAATTTGCGGAGTTTGTACTTCTTTTACCAGCTATAAATTAAATTGAATAATAAAGAAATACACACATGAAAGTTTTAGTTGTTGATGATGAAAAAGATATGAAAACCTTGTTTGAACAACGCTTCAGAAAGGAAATTCAAAAACAGGAAATGAACTTTGTATTTGCTTTTTCCGGTGAAGAAGCACTTCGTTATTTAAAAGATCATGTGCATGAGGCTGTGCTTATTTTGTCTGATATAAACATGCCGGGCATGAGCGGCCTTGAATTATTAAAACATATAAAACAAGACTTTACGCCGCCGCCGCCAGTTGTAATGATGATAACAGCTTATGGCGACGATGAAAATTACCAGCAATGCATACAAGGTGGCGCTGATGACTTTTTAACCAAGCCACTGGATTTTAACCTGCTCAAACAAAAATTAAAAACCATAATGTAATGGTGAAAATATTAGTGGTTGATGATGAGGTAGATCTTGAGATGCTGATAAAGCAAAGGTTTCGTAAACAGATACGTGAGCAGAAATATGAATTCGTATTCGCCATAAATGGTAACGATGCCTTAAAAAGATTGCAGGAGCATCCAGATGTTCAGGTTATCCTCAGCGACATCAACATGCCGGAGATGGATGGCCTTACCTTATTAACCAGGCTGAACGAAATGAATTCACTGGTGAAGACGGTTATCGTTTCCGCTTATGGCGATATGGAAAATATAAGGACAGCTATGAACCGCGGTGCGTTTGATTTTATTTTTAAGCCTGTAAATTTTGAAGACCTCGGCATAACTATAGATAAAACGATTCAGCATGTGCAGCAACTGCATAAAACTATGGATGCCATTAAGGAAAATAACATCCTTAAAATGTATGTAGATGAAACCGTTCTAAATTTTATGAATGGTCGTGAATTTGAGGCCCAGTTAATGTCCAATGAAACGGTGCAGGCCAGCATAGCTTTTATTGATATTTGCGGCTTTACGGCCATTACAGAGAAAGAACCTGCAGATAAAGTGGTTAAGTTACTTAACATGTATTTTGATGTAATGGTGAAAGAGATCATCGCACAAACCGGCTATGTTGATAAATTTATAGGAGATGCTGTGCTGGCGGTATTCAGAGATAAGTTTCATTTAGATAGAGCTATTGATTCCTGCCTGGCTATTCGTTCACAACTGGAAAAATTGCCGGTGGAAAACGGTACAGAATATTTTAAACCAAAGGTTTCAATTGGTATAGATAGTGGCGAAATGGTAAGTGGAAATATTGGATCGGCAACCCTGCGCCGTTTAGATTATACAGTTATCGGCGATGTTGTGAACACTGCTCAACGCCTACAAGGTATTGCACAGGAAAATCAAATTCTCATCTCAGAATTGTCTTATCAAAAAGTAAAAGAATCTTTCGATTGCAAATTGATTGGCGGAGTAGAATTAAAAAACAAGGCCAATGCACTTACAGTTTACGAAGTAGCTAACTGAGGTATATCAACTATTTTTTTATTCTTACCTGCATGGCATAATCATACGTGTCTAACGAAACAATTGAAATTTTTTCAGCAGGAACAAAGTGGAGATAACTCAACAATTTGTCTTTAGTAAAACGTTGCGACCAAAAACCTTCTTTTGTTGCTGTGAATTTGTCCTCCGGATTGGTGATAATAGACATACCCATCTTTTTATAAGACTCTTCCTGTTTTAACCTCGTGCGCTCATTGTCTTTGTAGCATGAGCCTATCACAATTTCTCCGCCATCGTTTAAAAGGCTGTAAGCCCCTGAAAATATTTTTTCGAACTTTTTATTCGTATCAAGATTTAATTTTTCACCAGCATCTTTATAAGTTTCAAAAGAAAAATCTTCCGGGTAAAAATTACCTGCGGTAAACCAGGTTGTAATAACCATATCATACTTTTTCTTCCATTGGCCTAAGTCTGCGGCGTCAAAAAAGTAGGCCGCAACTTTAACCTGTAACTGCATTGCGGCAATAGCCTCGTTCGAAATATCAACACAGGCCTGTGCATTATCGGTACCATCATATTGCTTAACCATGTCCCACATATCCTTAATACCGCTGAGATGTTTTGCGATCCTCGCATTGCCGATGCCTATGTCTAAAATAGTGACTGGTGAGCTTTTGGCTTTATATAATTCGGTTATTACTTTTTTAAGCTCTATAAATTCGGCCCATTGTGCCTGCAACAAATATTCTGAAATATAATCAGGGTTGAAGGAACCCT
>JBDSRT010000421.1:0-4797 GCA_039929165.1 Ginsengibacter sp. | reverse complement strand
TGCCCGGAAATTCGAAGAGTACAGGCATATCCATGAGCGTATCATTCTTTATATCTGCCAGCGGCAACACGTTATAAAGATGTTCATGGGAGGTAAAATAATTATCTAAAAAAGCAACTCGTGCTGTAGGAGTGTTGCTGAGATCAAAGTTGGTGCGTTCATCGGTAAGTACAAGACCAGCCTGGTTGCCTTGCTCCGGAAATTGATAACGCATGCCGAGGCCATCATCAAACACACGAACCTGCAGGCTCACTTTTTTATCACCTTCCTGCAAGGCGATTATCATTTGTGTATAGGCAGACCGCACATGACTGGCTTTGCCCATTGGCAGATCATATTCTTCAACGCCTTTGCTGACTTTTGCCTTTTGCATGCTTGCTTTATTGCCAAGCTGTCCATCCTCAAAAGCCAGGCTCAGGGCGCTATGTTCTACCAATTTTTGTCCTTTAAACTTTACCCCATATTCCGGTTTACCGGCAGCGATCGTAAATTCAAAGGTGATCTGTTTGTTGGGAGAAGAGATGTTGACGTTCTTTTGAGCGAAGAGATAATTGGCCCAAAAAAAAAGAACGGCTAAGCACACCAGTTGTCGTAAAAGCATTGCAATCAATTTTAAAACAATGTACTTAAAAAGTTCCGGCTTAAGGCTGCTTTCATCACTTCTTAAAACATTATCAGGCCATCAGCTAAAATTATATTTTATCCAGAACACCCCGCTCAATCCAATAATCTTTTGTAACAAGATACTTGCGCAGCCGGGAATCGTAGGTAAGCCAGTCGAGGTAAGTATCTTCTATACCGTCAAGGTTAATCGCTCCATAAGATGACTGTCTCCGGCAAACCGCTTCAATGTTTTCTATGATCGCATTCATGCTGGCCAGCATGGAACGGCTGCTGGTTTTACCCACTACATATCCTTCCTTTATCAGTTCAATTTCCCGTTCAATAAATAACGGTTTAAAATGTTGCCGTTCCAGCAAGTCTGCAAGGCGTTTATGGAAAACAGGCAAGGTGGTATTCAAACTCTTTCCCCGTGTGAGCACAAGCAACAGCGACGGCTGATGTACATACATCACCAACTGCCGGCCGACGAAACCGGTTGCTACCAGCCTGGCATACCAGGCATGCATCATTTGATCCGGTGAGGGCTCGGAAATATAGCTCTTGGCTTCTATGCCAGAAGCGGTCAGTAGCTTTTGCACGGCATGAACAATCAGCATTTGCTAAAAGTAAGACCCCATTCATTTAGTTGTGTACGCAGCATTAACTTTTTTTGTGTAAGGCGCTTCATTCAGCCGCATTTTTTGTGAAGATGAAACCCCTTTACAACGCGGAATTCCTTATTTATTCCAAAATCAATATCTTGGTAAAAATTTTATTATATCCATTATTAATTCTAACGCAAAAAACTACAAACGTGAAATTCAATTTTAAATTCATTACGGCTATTACGGCCCTGGTATTAGTAACAGGTTGTGTAAGTACCAAAAAATTCAATGCACTACAATCAAGTTACAACGCTTTACAAAGCACTAACAGTAATCTTGTACGTGAGGGCGAATCCTGTAAAAACAACCTGGACAGGGCCAATGGCGTTATCTCCAGCCTGGAAGACCGCTTACGGGCAGAACAGGAACATCAAAAATCATTACAGTCTGCGCTCGACAAATGTCTTACTTCGGCCGGACAGGGCAATGTGAATGTTTCAAAATTGGTTGACGAAATTAATTCTTCCAACAAATACATCCAGGAGCTCATCAATTCCAAAAACAAAAGCGATTCACTTAACATGGTACTTACCAACAACCTAACAAGGTCACTTAGCCGCGAGGAAATGCGGGATGTGGATGTGAAGGTGTTGAAAGGTGTAGTATACATTTCGTTGTCAGATAACATGCTTTATAATTCAGGCAGCTTTGAAATTTCTGACCGCTCCGGTGCTACACTTGCAAAGATTGCCAAGATCATCGGCGACTATAAAGACTATGATGTATTGATAGAAGGTAACACTGATAACATTCCTATTGCCAAAACAAACATTCGTAATAACTGGGATCTTAGTGCGCTACGTGCATCCTCTGTGGTGCAGGCCTTAATAAACAATTACGGTGTAGATCCAAAGCGTCTTACAGCCGGTGGCCGTGGCGAATTTAACCCGGTTACAACTAATGATACTCCCGATGGTAAAGCCCGTAACAGGCGCACACAAATTATCATCACGCCTAAGCTTGACCAGTTTATGGACCTGATCGGTAAAGGCGCCAGTGATTCTACAGGTGTGAAAAAATAAACTTTGTCATAAAAATTATTTTAAATTTCAAGAAGCCCCGAAAAGGGGCTTTTTTTTGGGAAAGACTTTTCAACCAGCAGTAACAGGGCAACCTCTACTTAATATTTGCAAATTTTTTAAGCATATAAAACCGGGATTGACCAGAGAATTTTCACTTTCTTTGAGACATTAGTTTATCCTTATTTTTAACCTGGTCATTTTCAAAGCCCGGAAGTTCATTTGTAATTACATTCCATACACGGGTAAGGTCAGTGCCGAAATATTCATGAATAAGGCGGTTTCTCATACCTTTTATTAAAACCCATGGTATTTTTTTTCTTCTTCCCTGAGATCATCAGGTAATTGAGATACCGCCTCTCCAATAACCTGGATGGTATAGAGGCAGGCTTAAATGACGACATTACCAATAATGTTCCCCATTTGGTAACATTAGTTATCTTTATTGTACATGAGAATAATTGCTAAAAGTGCTTTGAGAAAATTCTGGGAAAAACACCCTGATGCAGAGCAACCTTTAAAAGCCTGGCATGATGAAGCAAAAAAAGCTGAATGGAATAATTTTCAGGATATTAAGAGGCAATTCAGATCTGCAAGTATTGTGGGCAACGACAGGATTGTGTTTAATATAAAAGGAAATGATTACAGGTTAATCGTCCTCATATTATTCCGCAAAGGAAAAATTTTTATTCGTTTCATTGGAACTCACAAAGATTATGATAAGGTAAATGCAAAAAATATTTAATTATGAATATCAAACCTATAAAAACTAAAAAGGATTATAAGGCAACACTTACGCGGATTGAAAAACTTTGGGGGGCAAAAGATAATAGTCCCGAAGGTGATGAGTTCGAAATCCTTTTTACATTGGTTGAAGCTTATGAGGAAAAACACTATCCCATTCCCCCGCCGCATCCTTTGGAATCTATAAAATTTAGAATGGAGCAGGGAGAAGTAGATGATAAGGAGCTCACTAAAATACTCGGTGGCCGCAGCCGAAAATCAGAAATACTTAGTGGAAGGCGTAAGCTTTCTCTCAACATGATAAGAGCGCTTCATGAAAAATTAAAAATTCCTGCAGAAATATTGATTGCAGAATATTAGCTTTCGCCGCTGCTTCATTTGTAATTTTATTTCATGGCAGACGTACACTCCAGAGAAATCCGTAGCTATAACAGCACCCCTGGATGAAAGTGTATTGATAAGCCATCCTACTTTCTTTTTTCCGCAACAATGCCCGAAGTCTTTTATTCATTTCCGAAAGGAAACCATTTTGCTGCCATTTAAATAATACTCAACACGACTATTTAATTCAGCTTTAAACTCAGCGAAATTATTCAACGATAGCTTCTTTTATTTCCTCCTCACCAATTGTATATATAGCATTGATATCATCAGCTACTTCAACATAACTATGTAACCGTTGGCGTATGCTGGCAGTGGTCACAATTTATTTTTTTAGAAATTTCTACAAAGGCCTTGCGGCAGTAGTTTCTGCTCCCGAACAATCGCTAATTAAATATAAAAAACTATAGATGTTCACTTTCAATAAACTCTATTATTCCTTGCCAGGCCGACCACACTGTTATTGTTAAAATTTATTGGCAAAAGATGTGGCTGCACAACATGGCAATTGTCCTGCTTTAGGCAAATGGCTGAAAGCACAAATTAAAAATGCACGGTTAGTGGAGTTAGCCAATATTGGGCATATTCCTCATGTACAGGCATTGGCAGAATTTAAAATGGCCTTACTTGCCTTTATAAAAGATTAAACGATTTATAAAAGTTACTGAACTGATTTTACATTACGCAAATGGGCACACGAAAAATAACAGCTCGACATCAGCCGCCTGCTCATTAAAGCAGTGCTTAATGTAGGAACCAGTTTAGTAGTTATTGCACCGGTGTATTTATTGCTGTCCGCATTGTATCCAGTTCAGCTAAGCGGTTCTGTTTCCTTATAAGTTCCTGGTTGAGGTCTCTCATTTTTTTATTTTGATCCTTAAGATTGTTACCGGCTTTCCTGGCGTGTTTAGCATTTTTTACTGATCTCTTAGCTTCTCTCTTTGCCCTCTTAGCATCTTTTACACCGCCACTGGTTGCATCCAGTGCCTTGTCGCTGGTTGTTGCAGCTGAAGAACGTGCATCAGACGCTGCGTCATTGGCTTTCTCTGAATAATTCCCGAGATCACTTTGCCCGGCGTTTAGCTTCACTTTAAGGTCAGCTATATCACTACTTACTTGTAAATATTCTTTCTCCAGCGCTGCAGTATCAGCAACTGTTTTGTACGTTTGAGAAAATGCAGGAGAAGCAACAGTCATAATTGCTATTGCCGTTAAAAAGAGTTGAATTTTTTTCATGATTTTTTGTTTAATAAGTTGGCTCATTTAAAATAGCCTGTAAATGTATTGGTTTATGCCGTCTATGTTGGCAATAAACGAGCCGCATATTGTTCAAAAAATTTGTAATGCTTATCAACAATAAGCTTTGTGCAGAGATGTCTTTTGCA
>JBDSRT010000420.1:0-3952 GCA_039929165.1 Ginsengibacter sp. | reverse complement strand
TTGGTGTAAACATTCGTCTGCAGCCAGTTATGCTTTTACCGGACGTGCATATACAGGAACTCCTTGAATATTATATGGGTAAAAACAGCCCCTCACGCCAGGATTTTATCATTGAAAACTTAAAAATCGAACTTGATCTTGCAGAAGTAAGTGGCCTTTAGGAGCAGGTGAAAAGTAAAAACTTAAAAGTGCAAATTATGAAGGGAGAGACTTTAAAGACTATTAAACAATTTTTCATTTTTAATTTCTCAATGCAAAGATGATTCATATAGTCTTCCAGCATGCTGATGTTGATGCCTTGAGAAAAAGTTTTGAACTGGATGAAATGCTTTTGGGCCGGGTACGTGAAATAAAAGATGACTATGCGGTTGGCCCGTTACAAAATCTTTATACAGAAGATGGTATAACGGCGAGATTGGACTGGTGGCGACAGGTATTAGCCGGTGGCGATAGTGACGGTAAAGCAGATACAGGCGAGGTTGATGATAATGCAACAGTTAGGCATTTAAAACAATTATTAAATAATGAACCTGACGAAGTAGCCTGGTTATGGATCGGTCCTAACAAACATGACATTAGTGGCTATTACTGGCTCATCAGCCAGTTAGAAGAATTTTTAGGGCGACTATTTATCCTTCATCTTCATAACCTTCCTTTCCTTTCGGAAAAAGGCTCTGTTTTTTATCCTGAAAATATTTTCCAGATTCCTGCAAAAGAATTTATCAAAGCAAAAAAACTTGCACGGCCTGTAACGCCTTCGGAATTTGAAATTGATAGTGAAGAATGGAAAAAGATATGTGAGACAAACAGTGGCGTACGGACGCTTGACAGTGGCAAAAAGCTACGACTGCATGCTTATCATGAGTATGATCATGAGCTATTAAAATTTATTACGACGGAATTTCAAAAAGTCAATAAAATAATGCATCAATATTTTTCAAAATCAAAATATACAACCGGCGATATGTATTTGTTATGGCGTATCAAGCAGCTAATCACTGAACAAAAGCTTATTGCCCAGGGAGAAATAAAGGGGATGAAAGACTTTGAGATCAAGCTAAAGACCACTGAAAGTTTAGAATTGCCGGTTGAATAAAATCGTTACGTAATTTGCCTTATGGCCAAAACAATTAAAGAGGAGTATTTACATAGTGACGCAGGTGTGAGTGGCCAGTACAAAACATGGTTTTTAGATTATGCGAGTTATGTGATATTGGAACGTGCTGTGCCGGCTGTTGAAGATGGTTTTAAGCCTGTACAACGTCGCATTTTGCATGCTATGAAAGAAATGGATGATGGCAGATTTAACAAGGTCGCTAACATCATTGGGCAGAGCATGCAATACCATCCGCATGGCGATGCAAGTATCGGCGATGCCATGGTAAACATGGGTCAAAAAAATTTACTGATTGAAACACAGGGTAATTGGGGTGATGTAAGAACGGGGGATGATGCGGCTGCACCAAGATATATTGAAGCAAGACTAAGCAAGTTTGCCTTGGAAGTTGCTTTCAATAGTAAGACCACTGAATGGCAATTGAGTTATGATGGTCGTAAAAATGAACCTGTAACGCTTCCGGTAAAGTTTCCGTTGTTACTAGCACAAGGCGCAGAAGGTATAGCTGTCGGCCTTGCCACTAAGATTTTGCCACACAACTTTTGTGAATTAATTGATGCCTCGATTAAATATCTAAAGAACCGAAAGTTTGAACTATTTCCAGATTTCATTACCGGTGGTTCGATAGATGTCACAAATTATAGTGAAGGCAAACGTGGTGGTAAAGTAAGAGTTAGAGCAAGAATTGAAGAGTTGGATAAAAAAAATATCGTTATAAAAGATGTGCCTTACGGCGTTACTACTACGCAGCTGATAGATTCCATTATTAAAGCAAACGATGGCGGAAAAATAAAGATTAAAAAAGTTACTGATAACACGGCCGCAGAAGTTGAGATAAGCGTCGAGCTGGCGCCCAGTATTTCGCCTGATATTACGATCGATGCTTTATATGCTTTTACAGATTGCGAAATATCTATCTCACCAAATGCCTGCGTTATTGTTGCACACAAGCCTGCTTTTATGGGTGTGCAGGAGCTTTTAAAAACATCTGTTGATAACACAAAAGCTTTGTTACAGAAAGAGCTGGAAATAAAGCTGGCTGAACTGCATGAAAAATGGCATTATACATCTCTTGAAAAAATCTTCTTCGAAGAAAAAATATATAAAGAGCTTGAGAAGAAACATGAAACCTGGGAGAAGGTCTTGTCCGCCATAGATAAAGCCTTTGTGCCCTATAAAAAAGTTTTAAGAAGAGAGATCACTAAAGAAGATATATTAAAGCTCACTGAAAAGCCGGTACGAAGAATTTATAAATTGGATATAGATGCTTTGAATGAACAGATCAAGGCTTTGGAAGATGAAATCACTATAGTCAACTACAATCTTGAACATCTTACGGAATATACTATTTCTTATTATAACGGGCTAATGCAGAAGTATGGCAAAGACCGGCAGCGCAAGACTGAAATAAAATTATTTGATACTATCCAGGCGAAAACGGTAGCGATAGCTAACACTAAAATTTATGTAAACAGGGCTGAAGGATTTATCGGCACCGGCTTGAAAAAAGATGAATTAATAGGAGAGGTATCTGATCTTGATGATATTATTGCTTTTACAAAAGCAGGCAAGATGAAAGTTGTTCGGGTTGGCGATAAAACCTTTATTGGTAAAGATATTTTGCATGTAGATGTGTTTCAAAAAAATGATGAAAGAACGACTTACAACATGATCTATTCTGACGGAAAGAGTGGCGTCAGTTATGCGAAACGTTTCAATGTAACAGGTATTACGAGAGATAAGGAATATGATCTCACAAAAGGCGAAGACAAAAGCAAAGTGCATTATATAAGTGTAAATCCAAATGGCGAAGCTGAAACGGTTAAGCTCATTCTAAACCCAAACTGCACCGCACGCATTAAAGAATTTGATTTTTATTTTGAAGAACTTGAAATAAAAGGTCGCAGCAGTATAGGGAACCAGGTGACTAAATATCCTTTAAAACAGGTGCGCTTAAAAGAAAAAGGTAAGTCAACACTTGATGGACGCAAACTATATTTTGATCCAACTTTTGGCAGGTTAAATATTGAGCAAAAGGGAAAGTTCTTAGGCAATTTTGAAGGTGATGATAAAATTCTTGTAATAGATTATGAGGGTAATTATGAAATAACTGGACAAGAGCTTACCCAAAGATTTGAAGTCGAGAACATGGCCCTCATAGAAAAGTTTGAACCGGAAAAGATTGTTACCGCTATATATCTTGATAATGAAAAATTACAGTTCAACATCAAGCGTTTTAAGATTGAAACAAGTACTCTTAATACAAAATTCTTTTTTATCAAAGAAGGCGAGGGGAATCGCCTGATAAGAGTTACTACTAATTCCGAGCCATTGCTAAATGTACAAACCGGTAAAGGTTCTCAAATACGAAAGGCCAAATTCAAGCTTGTAAAAATGGTTGAAGTAATGGGTTGGCGAGCCATTGGTAGCAAACTTCTTGATTATTCAAAAAGTGTTGAAATGGATTGGGACAATAAAGAAGACGACAAGGCTGTGCAGAAAGAATTATTCTAATAAACTTCGTCTTTTAATTAAGCTCAGGATTAAAAGGCTGCGTAGGTTCTTGGCTATAATCTTTCACCACATTATAAAGCGTGTCTCTTTCTACTGGGGTTCTTTTAACCTGTTTAATTAGATTAACCAAATCATTGGTTGACATAGATGGCGTTTGTTCCTCGCTGCCGGCCATCGCATAAATTTTAGTGGTATCATCAATAGTCCCATCAATGTCATCAACACCAAAGGATAATGAAAGCTGCGCATTTTGCCTGCCCAACATAGGCCAGTAAGATTTAATGTGTGCAAAATTGTCAAGGTAAATTCTTGCAACGGCAT
>JBDSRT010000419.1:0-4640 GCA_039929165.1 Ginsengibacter sp. | reverse complement strand
CCTGCGAACCTGAATGCCCTAACAATGCTATTTACGAAGGGGGTGTTGAGTGGGCCATATCAGACGGCACAACATTAAAAGGTGATGTGGTGTTAATGGATGGCACTATAGTGTCGGCAGAGCAACGCCATTCGCCCATCGCTAATGATATCTACTATATTACGCCTAATAAATGTACAGAGTGCCAGGGTTTTCATGAAGAGCCACAATGTGCCGCAGTTTGCCCCGTGGATTGTTGTGTGCCTGATGAAATGTACAGAGAAACCGTGGATGAGTTACTGTCAAAAAAAGAGAAACTTCATATTTGATTTAATTTAAACGTCAAAACATTAAAGGCGGAAGTTTTTACTTTCGCCTTTTTTATAAGAAGAGAGCATGACCAATAAGCTACCTATTATTTTATTTGTTTGTATAACGGTGTTGTGCGTTGTCGGTTGCAAACCTAAAACTGTAGCAACAAACAATGTTGCCGCAATGAAGGAAATAGTAAAGACAGATAGTATATTTTCTGAAACGAGTGAAAATCAGGGTATGCGTAAAGCATTTATAGAATTTATTGCAGATGAAGGTGTGTTGCTACGCTCCAATCATTTGCCTATTGTTGGTGCTGACGCCATTGAGTTTTTAAGCCAGGCGTCTGATTCTTCATCTTCAGTGCTTAGCTGGCAACCATTGGGCGGAGACGTTAGTGCTGCCGGCGATCTCGGCTTTACTTACGGAACCTATGAACTGCAGGTGACAGATACAGCGTTTACGGGAACTTATGTCAGCATCTGGAAAAAACAGCCGGATGGCAAATGGAAATTTGTGCTTGACTCAGGCAATGAAGGCACTCAGCCTATTGAATAATTTAAAAAACAAACTTTGCGCATGAAACCAAAAATTGCTTTTGTCACCGGTGGATATTCAGGTGAAGCAGAGATTTCCTATAAAACAGCAATTACCATTCAAAATAATATTGACCAGGAAAAATTTGAAGCATATACCATCGACATAAGAACTAACGGCTGGTTTTATAAAGACGAAAAAGGGATTGAAAAGTCTGTTGATAAAAATGATTTTTCAATTGTAATTGACAATGAAAAAATATTGTTTGATGGCGTCTTAGTAGGCATTCATGGCACACCGGGAGAAGATGGTAAACTACAGGGTTATTTAGATATGCTTAACATAAAATATACCTCTTGTGATGCTTCGACATCGACTTTAACTTTTAATAAAAAATATACTGTGGCTGTGGCGGCTTCCGCAGGCATCAATGTCGCTAAGTCAAAACGCATTTTTAAAAATGACGAACGCAATGACGAAGAACTCTTAAAACAATTGTCGTTGCCGGTGTTTGTAAAGCCTAATAACGGCGGCTCGAGCATTGGTATGAGCAAAGTGGTAGAAGATAACCAGCTTTTTGCCGCGATAGATAAAGCCTTTAAAGAAGATGATGAAGTGCTGGTAGAAGAATTCATAAAGGGGAATGAATTTACGATTGGGGTTTTTAGAAGTCAGGGCCAGATAACACCGCTACCAATTACACAGGTAATTTCTAAAAAAGACTTTTTTGATTTCGAAGCAAAATATCTTGGCGCCAGCGAAGAAATAACGCCGGCAAAAATTTCTGAAAGTATTGCCCAACAGGTAAGGGCCGCCGCCGTTTTAATATATAAAACTTTCAATTGCAAAGGCGTTGTACGCATTGATTTTATTTATAATGAAGCCAATCATCAGCCTTTTATGCTGGAAATAAATACGGTGCCGGGCCAGAGCGAAGCCAGCATTGTGCCACAACAGGTAAAAGCTATGGGCTGGACTTTACAACAATTTTATACCGCTCTTATCGAGGATTGCCTAAGCAATTAAATTTAGATAACTATATTGCAGCCTTGCGAAAGCAAATTGTAAATCTTATTAATAACTGTGTTTAAATTTATTGCAAGGCAGCCATTCTGGGTAAATCTTATCATTGCAATTGCACTCGTATTTTTTTTAGGATTCATGTTTCTTCAGTCCTTAAACTGGATGACCAATCATGGCGCCTATCTTAAAGTTCCGGCCGTAAAAGGTAAAAATGTTGATGAAGGCATTAAGCTTTTGGAAGGCCAGGGCTTTGAAGTAATTATACAGGATTCTATCTACCAGGAAAAAATTCCGAAATATACCATAACCAAACAGCTACCGGAACCTGACGCTACAGTTAAAGCTAACCGTACCGTTTTTTTAACAATTAACCGGGCAACTGCGCCGGATATCGATATGCCAAAACTGGAAGGCTTAAGCTATCGATATGCTTTGGACAAAATTCAAAAAAATCATTTGGTTTTAAAAGACACGATACAGCGACCAGACTTTATGAAAGGCTCTGTTTTAGAACAGCAATACAATAAAAACCGCATAAACGCCGGTACAAAAGTACCCTGGGGCAGTAAGATCACACTTGTTATTGGCGCAGGTTTGCAAGTGCAACAAGTAATGGTACCGGATTTGATAGGACTTACATATGAAAGGGCCAAACAAGTGTTGAACGATAAAGGAATAAGCCTTGCCGGAGTAATTCCGATGAGTACAGTGAGAGATACTGCCAATGCTTTTGTTTACAAGCAAAATCCGGAAACAAGAGACGTAGATAAAAACCGGATGTATATTCAGCCGGGGCAAACGATGGATATATGGCTTTCTGAAGATCAGCCTGAAAATAGTAATGCAAATAATACACCTACACAAGACAGTTTACAATGACAAACATAACACCCGAAGAAGTTAAAGAAAGACTGGATGACGGCGAAAAGCTAAATCTAGTAGATGTTAGAGAACCACAGGAGAATGCAGAGTTTAATATTGGCGGTATTTTGTTGCCTGTTGGTAACATCCAGTCAATGCAGATAGAGGAAATTGAAGATCTAAAAAACGAAGAAGTGATTCTTTATTGCAGGAGTGGCAACCGCAGTGGCATGAGCGCCAATGTACTTGACATGCTTGGTTTTACGAATACCAAAAACTTAACTGGCGGTATGCTTGCCTGGCAGGAAAAGTTTAAATGATAAGAGTTGTCAGATGGCAGGTTTGAGGTCTCAAGTTGAGAATACAAATCTCCTAATGATAACTGACCAATGACCATTGACCAGCCTCTACAATTTCACATTCATCAACAACATAAAATTTGTGCCTGCCATAGGGAAGTAATAATTTTCGGTCGCCAAACTTCCACCATATAAATAACTAAAAGTATAGCCGTTAGGTTCATATTTTTTGTTGAAAAGATTAATTACCTGTAAACCGAAATTTAATTCTTTAAATGGCCTGGTGATTAACTTATAGTTTAACCTCACATCTTCAGTAAAATAAGCATCGAGGCTTCTTTCTTTTTTAGACGTGTTGTCAAGATATTGTCTTGATACATATTTGGAAATAAGATTTATATCTGCATTTTTGAAAGGTGTTATTGTCACTATCCCGGAGCTGATTATTGAAGGCGAAAAAGAAATGGCTGTGTTCTTATAATCATTGGTTATCTGCCCACCGTTATCGTAATCGTCTATATATTCTGTAAAGCTTTTTATCTTGTTTTGACTGAAAGTAATGTTGCCTTCAGTTGCCAGCCATTTGTTTATTGTCAATTTGCTTTGTAACTCCAGCCCAAGCCTGTAACTCTGTGGTGTATTGGTTCTTGTGTATGCACCTACATCATTAATTTTTCCTGTTAACACCAGTTGATTGTGGTAATACATATAATAACCTGTGATGCCATAAGATACTTTTGCACCTTTCTTTTCAAAACCGGTTTCAAAGTCATGCAATTTTTCAGGCTGAGGAATTTGTGTTTTAACAGCTTCAAAATCATCACGGTTTGGTTCTTTTGATCCTACTGAATAGGAGAAATAAACCTGGTAATTATTCTTATTATATGTCAATCCAAGTTTAGGATTAAAGAAGGTATAAACCTTGTCAGTTAATATTGATGGGTTATTTCTAAAACCGTTGAGATCATACTTTACATTTCGTAATTGCAGATCAATAAAGTAGGAGAAATTTGACTTGAACTGATGTAACACTTTTGCAAATACATTAGCATCTGTTTTAAAAGCCGTCAGGTTATAATATTTATGATCAGCCGGTATGCCTTTATCTGCTCCTTGTATCAGGCCATAATGTTTGCCATCATATTTGTAAGCGCCACCACCAACAGTAAAAGTGCTTTTATCTGTCTTTTTATTCATCGAAAAAATAGTCCCGTAAAAATAGTTGTCTAACCAAAGCTGTCTTACAAGATCTGTTGTGGAAATTGTATCCGTGCCATCAATCATATCCGGCAAGCTATAATCTGCCAGATTCTGCTCAGTTTTATATTGCTCATAATAACCTTTTCCTCTTGTTAAAAATGCCGCCAAACTGTAATTAAGCGTATTGTTTATTTTGGTATTAAAGAACAACTGGTAGTGCGTTTGCGTGTAGTTATCTGTTTCGTTATCATATGGCGAACCAGGCTTTTCAGTTCCTGCGGAATTGTAAGTTCTGTTGGTGGTTAGATAACTTTCAGGAATGCCGTTCCATGCCTGGTAAGTTTTCTCCTTGCCATTAATTACATTAAACCGCAGTGATGAATTTTTGGTAAGATAAACTGCGCTAACATAAAACGATTTTAAATCGGT
>JBDSRT010000418.1:0-6551 GCA_039929165.1 Ginsengibacter sp. | reverse complement strand
TGGGGATCATCCATTTTTTTGTTTTTAAATCTATTGTTGGAATCATTGTTGCGGTTTTCTGTTCAATGGTCTTAAACTATTTTTTATTGCAAAAGCTTCGCAACCGGAGTTGGTTAGTCATCAATTTATCTTATTCGGAATAACTATGGATGCCACACTTATATATTGTTATGATGCCTGGTGCGGCTGGTGTTATGGCTTTTCGCAGGTGATCAAGAAAATAAATGATGAATATAAGAACCGTTTGCAGGTAGAAGTATTATCCGGTGGTATGATACTGCCTGAAGAGCCGGTGTCTATTGGTGCTACAGCGGGTTATATCAGTGAGGCTTATAAACGGGTTGAAGAGGTAACAGGTGCAAAGTTTGGTGAAGATTATCTCTGGCATATTTTTCACCCTGCACAAAGTGATTGGTTTCCACATTCGGAAAAACCAGCTATAGCCTTATGTGTGTTTAAGGAATATTATCCCGATCAGCAGGTAAGTTTTGCGACTGATTTGGAGTATGCTTTGAATTTTGAAGGCCGTGATCTTACTGATGACGAAGCCTACCGCCACCTGCTGGAGAAATATGATATTGATGCTGCAGATTTTTATGAAAAGATGACTGATAATAGTTATAAAGAAGAGGCTTACTATGAATTTCAGTTGTGCAGCAAGTTGCAGGTAAATAGCTTTCCGGCTTTGCTTGTACAAACTTCAGAAACAAAATTTACTATGATTTCCAAAGGCTATACTGATTATCAAACGGTAATGGAGCGTCTTGATAATCTTCTTGCAGAAAACAATTTCTAATTTCTACATTCTACTTAAAGATATAAGCCAGGCATTTGTAAAGGAAAATGAAGAGCAATGGCTGCACGATATTGCTCCAACTCTTACTGCATTAATAAATTATCTCACGAGAGAAAACAATGGCATAAGGGTTTATACAATCAAAGATGCTGTTCATGTAAAAACCGGGAAAACTATTTATAACATGAGCAACGGCCTTGCATACAGCACAGACACTAACAGCAAGTGGTTTGTTGTATAACTTTTTCGATCAGGAAAGCCTTAAATAAAAAAGGGCCCTCTGTAGAAACAGGGGGCCATTAACGATTGCTTGCTATAAAGAAAAAATTAAAATCGATTGGTGTGTTGGCTTACAGACCAACTCTTGTTACAGTTACGTCCTGTACCAGTTGTTCTTTTGCACTTACTTCAAATGTGCTGGTTAAATCTTTACTGGTGATGTTGAAGTAAAGCTTACTTGCTTCAAGGTCTTTAGGAACTAAGAACTGTTTGTTGAATGCTATATCATTGTAACCCTGTGTAAAAAGGCTGCTACCTTTTTTATCTTTCACAGTTACAACAACCTTATCACCTGGTGCATTGTCGTAAGTCACATTAAAAACTAACATTTCTTCCTTTGTGCCTACAAATTTTACATCAGCGTTATCTACGTTTGCTTTGGCTACCTGCGCATTGATCGCATTGAAAGACAATAGGGAAACGGAAACAAGAAAGAAAGATCTCAGAACTTTGTTTGTCAAAATTTTAAACGATTGCTTTTTCATAATACTACTTTGTTTAAGAGGTTTAAAAAAATCATATATTAAGCAACCGGTGGGCAGTTTTGATTAATCATTCACTGCTTTCAAAAACAAAGATATGTAAAAAGTACACATTAGCAAGAGTGTAAGGAACTGTTTTATAAAAAAGATCATTGAAAAGTTTTAGAGTGTTGTTGATAATTCAATTAAAAAATTAGAATGTAATACCCACAAAGTCAGCAGCAGCAGAGTCTTTAGCGAAAATTTATTATTAAAAATATTTGCAGTTTGAGAAATTTAAATCATCTTTTTATAGCATTTGTTCACAATTATTTAATGTTTGAAATATAGCAAACCATTCAAATATTGTCATCATGAAAGGCTTTTTCCAGTTTCAAACTCTCAAATTGTTTCTCATTGTTGGCGAGCCAAATGGTGGCCACTCCGTTACTAATAAAGTTTGTTATGCAACGCTGGGTGCATAATGGCTAAGTAAGGCACCACTGGCAATAGCCAGTAATACCAAAACGTAAGATTCGTGAAAACTTCAAGACAGGTAATAAAAATGGGAAATGCAACAACTAAATGTAAACATACAAATGATAATGATTACCATCAAAATGGTCTTGTGAAAAAAGCTGAAAATCAGGAAGCTACAGGTTGAAGTAAATTTATCCTATAATAGCAGGATTTATTAATTTATTGAAAATGCGTATTCTTCCGAGACTCTTTTGCTGACAATCTTATCTTCAAAAGCCACGTTAATCATTTCATCTACAATGCTGAAAGCATAGAATGAGTTCGTAGCTGCTTCTTCTAAACGTTCCTCGGAATATACCTGCTCTTCGCACTCGTTTTCTTCAGATGTTTCCTGTAGGTTCTGCTCTTGTGTTGAATCTTCTTCAGGCTTGTTGCGATCCATTAATAAAAGGGGGATAATCCACAAAAAAGATGAGGCTACTAAAGAACCCATCACGATGAGAAAGGTTTGCATAGGATGATTTTGTTTCTAACGTGAAACGGGGGCGAATATTTTAATTATTGCCTTCCATTTTTATAAAATCCCAAAAATGAGTGAATTTGCTATTGTTGTAGAGTGGAGCAGGTAACGATTACAGGATTACTTTTATCTAAATTATTGACTATGAAGATTTGCCTGCTGCTTTCAGCATTTATTTGCGCTGCGTCACTATTGTCACCGGCGCGGAAATTAGGCTTTACCAAAACATCTACAGGGATTATCATTTACACAGATTCGTTAGTAACGGGGCATAACCAGGCGGTGAAGCTTAATGTAATTTCAGAAAGCGGTTTTATTAAAAATCATTACTATCTGGAACTCTAATGAACAACTATTTTAAAAGATCTTGTACTATACTATTGTCTCTAAGTGTATCGCTTATAGCTGCTTCACAAAAATTATCTACAGAAATTAAACTCAATCAATTAGGATTTTATCCAGGCGCTAAAAAGCTTGCTGTCGTAACAGGCAAAACTGTATCAAACGATTTTTATATCACTTCTACTAATTTAAGAGATACGGTTTTTAAAGGAAACTTAAGTGCTGAAGAAAAATCTGCTTATTCCACAACTACAACACGCCTTGCAGATTTTAGTCAGTTAATTAAAACAGGCAGCTTTGTCGTAGTAGTTCCTTCGCTGGGGTGCTCTTATGTTTTCGATATTGGCAATACTGTTTTAGAACCTGTTGCTGTAGCATCGCTCAAGGGATATTATTATCAAAGAGCATCAATGCCGTTGCAGAAAAAATTTGCCGGTAAGTGGCATCGCTCCGCCGGACATCCGGATGATGTGGTGTATGTGCATTCCTCAGCCGCGGATGCTAAACGGCCGAAAGGCACGCTGATCCCTTCACCAGGTGGCTGGTATGATGCAGGCGATTATAACAAGTATATTGTAAACTCAGGGATAACAATGGGAACCTTGCTTTCCGCCTATGAAGATTTCCCGGCTTACTTTGATACACTTCAAACTGATATACCTGAGAGCGCAGACAAAGTGCCGGACATCTTAAATGAAGCCATTTATAATTTAAGATGGATGCTTACCATGCAGGATTCGAACGATGGCGGCGTTTATCACAAATGCACTGATGCTCTATTTGATGGTATGGTAATGCCAGGTATTACAACTGCACCACGATTTGTTGTTCAAAAAGGTACATCAGCTACTTTAGATTTTGCAGCGGTAACTGCCCAGGCTGCAAGAATTTTAAAAAACTATAAAAAGCAATTTCCAGGCCTGGCAGATAGTTGTATAAACGGCGCTGAGAAAGCCTGGTCATGGGCGTTAACACATCCCTCTATTGAATATAACCAGTCATTAAATAATGAAAAATTTAGTCCGGCAATTGTAACCGGTGCTTATGGTGATAATTTTTTTAATGATGAGTGGCTATGGGCTGCAAGCGAATTATTCATAACTACATCTGAAGGGAAATATTTTGAGGTTGTGAAAAAACAATTTAATGATTCGATAAGCTTGCCGACATGGAGCAATGTTAGTATGCTGGGCTGCTACTCTTTAATCCGGTTACAAAAAAGCTTACCAGCGTTTGCCATTGTAACAGCAGCGAAAATGAAAGCTGTAGTAATAACAATCGCGGACGAATATCTAAGCAAAGTTTCAACAAATGCTTTTGCAACAATAATGGGTCAGTCGGCTAAAGATTATAACTGGGGCGGAAATTCTAATGCAGCTAACCAGGGAATATTGTTGGTGAGAGCACACCTGTTGTCCGGCAACACAAAATATCTTGATGGAGCTCTTGATAACCTCGATTATATTCTCGGTAGAAACGCAACCGGTTATTGTTTTGTAACTGGTCTTGGTAGTAAGTCGCCTATGTTTCCGCATCATCGCCCATCTGTAGCAGATGGTATCACTGAACCTGTACCAGGACTACTTGTTGGCGGGCCAAATAAAGGTATGCAGGACAAGTGCCACTATGAATTTACTGAAACGGAAACGGCTTATATAGATAATGATTGCTCCTATGCATCCAATGAAATAGCGATTAACTGGAATGCACCTTTAGTTTATTTAGCAAATGCTATTGAAGCACTAAAACAAAAGGCAGGTTATGTAATAACAATTAATTAAAATTGAAATAGGATTTGTGTAAATGTTTTTAAGTTTTCTTTCTTACCAGGGCGCTGTATTGGTTCAGTATCTTTTTAGATGCCCGCATTTCCCAGGCTTCTTTTACCAGTATTTCAAGATCGTCGTTTGATACAAGATTAAGATCAACAAGCAGCATTGGGGAATTTTTATAGTGATCAGTAATAAAAAATATGTCCCCGTTCTTTGCCATCCACTCATCCCTGTCATTGTTATAAATAGCAACCGTTTCGCCGTCTTCTTTCAATCTTGCTAACAATTTTTTGTCTGCATAAAAACCTGGTGTGCCATAACAAAGCTTTTCATGAACCTCAGGCAATGCCATTACAGCTCGCTGTAGCTTGTCATAAAATGATGAAATGATCTTCAAGGTTTATAATTTTAGATCAACCTTTTTGCCGGATGCAATTGCAGCATAAATGCCGTCAATTACCTTTAGATCTTTTACGCCTTCTTCACCATCTACAGGAACTATTGGCTTTTTGCCCTGTAATATAATGCCCGCCATTTCATTCATTTGTACAGTTTGGTGTGTTACATGCGGTTGTAATAATTCGCCTTTATTGGTGCGACCTTCAATAGGACCATAGCCGGTCGCTGGATAAAGTTCTCCAAAACCTTTTTCGCCATTCACAAAAAATTTATCCAGGTTATTCATAGCGTAAGTTGACAAACAGGACGCAACGGCACCACCGGGAAAACCCAGTTGAAAAAGAATGGTTTCATCTACACCTTCTTTAAATTTTTGAGGGTTTGTTTTTGTTTCCTGCGCCGTTACCCAAATTGGGTCTTCACCAATCATATAGCGTGCACCATTGATTGAATAAATACCAATATCCATTAAGGAACCGCCGCCGGCCAATTGTTTATTTAATCGCCACTGTGTGGGGTCGCCAATAGTAAAACCTGACAAACCCTGGAAGAATAGCACCTTGCCAAAATCGCCGGCTTTACGCATTTTAATAATTTCAAGCGTTTTAGGTTCAAAATGCAAACGATATCCTACCAACAATTTTACGTTCGCCTTTTTACAGGCATCAACCATATCCTGGCCATCTTTTGCATTCACTGACATTGGCTTTTCACTGATCACATGTTTACCGGCCCTGGCTACACGTATTGCATAAGGTTTGTGTAACGCATTAGGTGTAATTATATACACGGCGTCAATATCGGGGTTGTTTTTTATGCTATCAAAATTTTCGTAGTTGTAGCAGTTTTTCTCCGGAATATTATACTTTGCCTGCCAGGTCTTTATTTTAGACGGAGTGCCACTGATAGCACCAACAAGTTTTGCTGCAGTGCAATCCTGCATGGCATCTGCTACACGGGTTCCATAACTGCCAAGACCCATAATAGCAACCCGTAATAAAGGTCCATCATAAGGTGCAGTAGCCGCATCAGTTTTTTGTGTTTCACATTTGCTTGATAAAATGGGCATAGCCAAAAATGGCATTGTTAGATTTTGTATAAAGCCGCGGCGGGTATTCATTCAAAAATATTTAAAGATTAAAATTCACTATTAGGACGCTGTAATTTATAAAAAAATAGAATGGCATCTTATAATGCTTAACGGCTGAGTAAGCGCTTTGCTAAAGCAATCAGCCATATCAATATAATACCTGCAAATACTCTTTGCACAATGCCAACAGATTCTGTTCCTACAATGAGGCTTATAATAAAATCTATAAGGGCCAGCGCCATAAAAATTGATATAAAAAGCGACGTTTGATAAAATGGCTGCCAATCATCATCACGTCTAAAACGAAGCATGAAAAAAGACCCAATAACAATTACAACGAAAGCCAGCAAAACAGCATTATCATGCAGTTGTCCTTTTGCAGTTTGAGCGGCACCATGCACAGTTGTGTTAA
>JBDSRT010000417.1:0-4767 GCA_039929165.1 Ginsengibacter sp. | reverse complement strand
CTGCATTACAGGCTGACCAATTATAAAGAGACAATTAAAAAGTAAAGCCAACAAAAATTGTAATGGCCTGGCTTTTCCACTTCTCTCTATTGTCGATGTCGTTAATATTTGAAAGACCTAATTCATATCTGCCTCCAATATTTATAAAAGGTAGCTGTAACCATAAGCCGCCAACTACACTCCAGTCAGACTTTTTATAAATATTTCCACTGTTTTGTAAACTGTCAATCTTCTCTTTTAATAAACCGCCAATTTGCGGACCTACCTGTAACTTAACACGCTTGGAAGGCCCAATATTAAAATTCACTAACACAGGAACTTTTATATAATTCAATCTCGCATTCTTTTGACTGCCTCCTAAAAATAAATCATCATAAACATCAGTGGATTCGTTACTAAACGAAGAGGTTGACTGCGTAAAATTTATTTCAGGCTGAAGACCAATTTTATCTGAAAAATTAAATTGAAGAAAGCCTCCCAGCAAATAGTCATAACTAAAGCCTGACTTATAAGATTGACCTTTGATCTTATTAATATTTACGCCGGCCTTACCTCCAAAGCGAAAAAAGTTTTCACGATCCTGCGCTGTAACATTTAAAACCAATACTGTGATAATGAGAGAAAGTGTAAGTTTCATTGGGCGAATTTTAGGTAAGCAAGACTTTAGTGCCAGACAAAAATAAGGCAATAAAAAACCCCGTCAATTGACAGGGTTTTAAAAAATATTACAAAAATATATTAGTCTTCAATCTTCACTTTGCCTTTTTGTTTAGCAATCACCTCTTCCGCAATGTTGTTAGGCGCAGGCGCATAATGGCTAAATTCCATGGTAGATGTTGCACGTCCGCTGGACAATGAACGCAATTGAGTAACATACCCAAACATTTCGCTCAAAGGAACCTTCGCCTTGATTACCTGTACACCATGTTTGCTATCCATACCTTCAAGCATACCACGACGACGATTAAGATCACCAGTCACATCGCCCATATACTGATCAGGCGTTAATACTTCTACTTTCATGATTGGTTCAAGTAAAACAGGCTTTGCTTTACGGCCAGACTCACGATAAGCTTGCTTTGCACAGAGTTCAAAACTCATAGCATCCGAGTCAACAGCGTGGAATGAACCATCGAAAACTCTGACTTTCATACTTTCCATCGGGTAACCGGCCAATACGCCTGTGGTCATCGCAGTTTCAAAACCTTTTTGAATAGCTGGTACAAATTCTTTTGGAATAGAACCACCAAATAAGCCATTTACAAATTGGAAATTGCCTTTTCCTTCTTTCAAAAATTCTTCTTCTGCAGGCCCGATGTCAAAAATGTTATCCGCAAATTTACCACGACCGCCTGTTTGCTTTTTTAAAGTCTCACGATGCTCAATAGTTTGATTAAAAGCTTCTTTATAGGCAACTTGTGGCGCACCCTGGTTAATTTCAACTTTAAATTCACGTTTCATCCTATCTACAATGATCTCAAGATGCAGTTCGCCCATTCCACTTAGGATAGTTTGACCGGTTTCTTCGTCAGTCTTAACTTTTAAAGTAGGATCTTCTTCAACTAATTTAGAAATAGCCATGCCCATTTTATCAACGTCAGCCTGGGTTTTAGGCTCAACAGCTACAGAAATAACCGGCTCAGGGAAAGTCATGCTTTCCAGGATAATCGGATTTTTCTCATCGCATAAAGTATCGCCAGTCTTGATGTCTTTGAATCCTACAGCAGCACCGATATCACCAGCTTCAATATAATCTACAGGATTTTGTTTGTTGGCGTGCATCTGCATTATTCTAGATATCCTTTCGTTTTTGCCTGTACGTGTATTCAAAACATAAGAACCAGAATCTAACCGGCCACTATATGCCCGGAAGAACGCCAAACGCCCAACGAATGGATCAGTCATAATCTTAAATGCAAGTGCAGAAAATGGTTCTTTCGGATTTGCTGTACGGGTGATTTCGGCACCTGTATCAGGGTTAGTACCTATTACGGCTTCAATATCTAATGGACCAGGCAAATACCTAATGATGGCATCAAGCGCTGTTTGTACACCCTTGTTTTTAAAGGAAGAACCACACATCATAGGAATGATAGAGATGTCTATAGTGGCTTTCCGCATTGCGGCGTGAATCTCGTCTTCGCTAATTGTAGCAGGGTCATCAAAAAATTTCTCTAACAGATGTTCATCGTAATCTGCAACAGCCTCAATAAGATGCTGTCTCCATTCGTTTACGTCTTCAATCATATCTTCCGGGATAGGTACTTCTTTGTAGGTCATACCGAATGATGCATCTTCCCATATCATTCCCTTCATCGTAACCAAATCCACCACACCATTAAAGTTGTCCTCAGAGCCAATAGGTAATTGCAAAGGCACAGCTTTAGCACCCAGCATTTCTTTTACCTGCTTTACAACATTTAAAAAGTCAGCTCCTGCTCTATCCATTTTATTCACAAAACCAATACGTGGAACTTTATATTTATTAGCCTGGCGCCAAACGGTTTCGCTCTGAGGCTCAACACCACTGACCGCATCAAATAAGGCAAGCAGGCCATCCAATACACGAAGTGAACGTTCTACTTCTACCGTAAAATCCACGTGACCGGGCGTATCAATAATATTAAATTTATAAAGCTTAGTATCCAGAGTTTTTGCACCCTGTATAGTAGGGAAATTCCAAAAGCACGTTGTAGCAGCAGAAGTAATAGTTATTCCCCTTACCTGCTCCTGGGCCATCCAATCCATCGTTGCAGCGCCATCATGCACTTCACCAATTTTATGGTTCACACCGGTATAATAAAGAATACGTTCTGTGGTGGTAGTTTTGCCCGCATCAATATGTGCAGCAATCCCGAAATTTCGTTGATAACGTAAATCAGCCATCTATTTTATTTTTAAAGTTGAATTTTTGTATGTAAGCTGCTAGATATAATTTCGCTTACCTATTTGTGTATTGTGATAGTAATGAGAGCTTCCCCAGTTGAAACAAATAGGTTAGAGTAATGCTATTAATTTTTTTGCTCTCATAATATGCTAAACTGAGTATTGCTCCAGCCACTGCGTTATACTTTTTAGCGCCGCAAATATCGCAGATTTTTCGCAGATGACAATGGCTTTAAAAATTTTTTTTACAAACTAAATGAGGAGTTTTTCTTAATCCTGATTCCAAAGGCTTCATTGAAACAAATCTATTCCTTAAGGAATAATATTTTACTATTAGGCAAAAAAAAGCCATCCTTAAAAAAGATGGCTTATCTATAAATAATTAAGAAATTAAATTCTAAAATGGGCAAAAGCTTTATTAGCATCAGCCATACGGTGAGTATCTTCTTTCTTTTTGAAAGCTGCACCTTCACCTTTGCTTGCAGCAACTATTTCATTAGCAAGCTTATCTGCCATGCTCCTACCATTTCTATCACGGCTAAAACGAATTAACCATTTAATTGAGAGCGAAATTTTCCTATCTGCACGTACTTCCGCAGGAATCTGGAAAGTAGCACCGCCTATTCTTCTGCTTCTTACTTCAACAGAAGGCGTAACGTTTGACAAGGCACGTTTCCAAATTTCATAACCATCTTCACCGGAAATTTTTGCAACCTTATCAATAGCGTCATAAAAAATGGTATAAGCGCCACTTTTTTTGCCTTCCCACATTAAGTTATTTACAAACCTTGTAACGAGTTTGTCGCTGAATTTAGGATCAGGAGCAATTGGTAATTTTTTGGCTTGTGCTTTACGCATTCTTTAATCTTTTATTTAACCGAACGATTATAATTCTATTTTTTAGCTTTTTCTCTTTTTGTACCGTATTTAGAACGGCTTTTCTTCCTGTCTTTAACACCTGCAGTGTCAAGACTTCCCCTTACGATATGATAACGCACGCCCGGAAGATCTTTAACCCTACCGCCTCTAATTAAAACAATTGAGTGCTCCTGCAGGTTATGCCCTTCCCCGGGAATGTAAGCAATAACTTCAATTTTATTGGTAAGCCTTACTTTAGCAACCTTACGCAAAGCCGAATTTGGCTTCTTTGGCGTTGTAGTATACACCCTGGTACAAACTCCTCTCCTTTGCGGACAACTATCGAGCGCTCTTGATTTACTCTTCGCCCTAATGATTTCACGTCCTTTACGTACTAATTGTTGAATTGTAGGCATTATAAACCTTAAATTTTTTGGACGGCAAAGGTAAGTGTGCAGATTAAATATTCCAAATTAAAAAGATACGTTTATTATCGAGGGCACAACTGACTTATACTTTCATCAGCCAACCATGTTTATCAACAGTTTTACCGGTTCTAATATCGTCCATCACTTTTTTGATCTTAGGAGAAATAGTCCATTCAGTAGTATTAAAAGAAAGGATTTCATCTCTATAGTTTAATTCTTTGATCATGGAAATTGTTGCCGCAGTTCCGGTACCAAACACTTCTTTTAGTTTACCCGTTTTGTAAGCATGTACAATTTCATCAATACTTATTTGTCTTTCCTTAACGGCAATACCTTCATCTTCAAGTAGAGTAATAACGCTATCACGAGTAACGCCCCCTAGAATTACCCCACTCTTTAAGTCCGGCGTATACGCATTATTGCCAATGATGAAAAAGATGTTCATAGTACCACACTCCTGAACGTATTTATGTTCAACGGAGTCTGTCCAAAGCACCTGGTCATAACCTCTTTTACGGGCTTCCGCCGTGGGAAACATTGCTGCGCCGTAATTTCCTGCATTCTTAACATAGCCAACTCCACCTTCTACAGCTCT
>JBDSRT010000416.1:0-4062 GCA_039929165.1 Ginsengibacter sp. | reverse complement strand
CTTTATCAATTGCAAATTACAATTTAATATACATTGTTTTTTTGCTGAGCATTTTTAGAAGTTGTAATTTTCAATAAATCAAAAACTTGCTATATGAATCGTGTAAAAGATATTCTTCAGCGAAAGGGTACGAGTGCTATTTCTGTGCCTCCTGCAACAACTGTTTTTGATGCGCTAAAGCTGATGGCCGAAAAAAACATTGGATCTGTAATGGTTATGGAGAATGACAAATACTTAGGCATTGTAACTGAAAGAGATTATTCAAGAAAGGTCATATTAAAGGATAAACATTCCATAAGCACAAAAGTGTCGGAAATAATGACAAGTGATTTGCCCGGTGTTACCCCGCAGGATAGCATTGAACATTGTATGGAGTTAATGACTTCTAACAACATCAGGTATTTACCGGTGTTTAGTAATAATGAAATTGATGGTATTATATCTATTACCGACGTTGTAAAACAAACTATTCTTACGCAACAGCAAACCATTATTCACCTGGAAAGCTATATTCATTCAGGTTCGGGATTATAGTGGTTTATGAAAGCTGCATCTTTAAGTGAATTAAAAAAGGAACTAACTGCCCGTTCTAAAACTGATCTTCTTGCCCTTTGCCTGCGCCTTGCGAGATATAAAAAGGATAATAAGGAGTTACTAACTTTCTTAATTTTTGAGAGCAACGATAGTGACGCTTATACCAAAAGCGTAGATGATTTTATGACGCAGGAATTTTCTGCTATAAATTACTCCAACAGTTATTTTGCAAAAAAGAGCCTCAGGAAAATATTACGCCTGGCTAATAAGTATATAAAATATACAGGAAGTAAACAGGTTGAAGCGACTCTTTTAATACGTTTTTGCAATCTTTTAAAGAAAACAGAATTACTGGCTAAGAAAAACACGCAGATACAAAAAATGTATTTGACTCAAATTGATAAAATTGATAAGGCCATAGAAACTTTACATCCTGATCTGGCTTATGATTTTAAAAAGCAAGCAGGGGATCTAGCTTTACCACATTCTTCAAAATTTTTGTTCTTCTAAGTAAAACTTATTTACTTTTTTTCTAATTTTATTATTCAGTCACCAAATAAAAAGGAGGTATTCATGCAATCTACAGAATTCATGATGCTCCTGGTTAATGTGAACTAACCAGGACATCAAAAAATATCTGATGACGCGGAAAGCGTCGATAAGAGCCACTATTTAATAGTGGTTCTTTTATTTTATTAATGTGATAAAGTACGGCACAGCTTTACAAAAATTTAAAAATGGAAAGCTATTATTCACTTTTTTCTGGAGTATTTTTTTACTTGCCGTTGAAATAAAGGTCACCGTTACGTATTCAAATAGAGATACCACCATCACTACTTCTTAAGGAAACAGCAACATTATGAATACGCTGGAAAAAATTTGATATAGGCTGGGACCGCCTAAAATCTAAATAAGAAAGGGCTCAGACGATATAAATATTAATGGAGACGCACTAAAAAGTCAGATAAACGAAAACATAAATGGGGATAGAAAATTTAAAAGAAGGCGCTGATCACTGGATAACAAGATAACTCGAACCATAAAACGCACTTTCCTGGTAAGAACGACAACTTAAAATAATTTATTAAACATGGGTTACCATATTTAGTTTTTTGTATTAACTGATAATTAAAAACTAAAAATTATAACAATCATGAAAAAATTCTTTTTTGCAGTAGTAGTTGCTGCAACATTCGCAGCATGTAGCGACAGCGCAACAGAAACAACAGAAGAAAAGAAAGATTCAACAGTAGATGCAATTGAAGACAGAACTGATGCTACTCAGGATCAGATTCAGGCAAATGCAGATTCAGCAGTTGATCGTACTGAAAGAAAGAGCGATTCAATGAAAATGGCTGTTGATTCAACAAAAAAATAAATTGATCTTTCTATTAAAGATTATGCTTTAATAGAATTTACCTCTTTTAATGACAAGCAATCGAAAGGCTTTCCTGTTTTCAGGAAGGCTTTTTTATGGACACTATTCAGCAAATTTTTCAGGTATACCAACCGTGTCCAGCACACCTAAGAGGATAGCTTTCCAAATAAGATTAGCAAAACTTGCATGAGGCTTTCTTACATAAGTAATCTCAGCCACTCTCGGCGCATCGCCCCTGGAAGGGTTAGAATGTTTTATAACAAAAAGATTGGCTATAATACCGGTAAGGGTTTTCTTCTTCAGTTTGTCAGGATTGTTCTTGTCTTTTTTTAAAGGTTGTATTGCCAGATCCTGATACAAAATTTTTACGCTGGCTCTTGCACCGGTATTATCGCCTTCTATATTGGCTTCTCCACCTTGCATAGATCCTTTCTTCACTAAAAAGCCACCAAGTGGTTCCACAACCTGGTTAAGTGGTTCTTTGTCGTTAATAGCATTTACAACTACATCAGCCTTAAAGTTGCCAGCCAATGCTTTTTGTTTGTCCATAGAAAGCTTAATAGTTATAGGAAATTTATGCATCAATAACCCCCTGGAATCAATTGTTATAAATCTTGAATTGCCCGATAGCCGTGTATTTGAAATGTTATTGCCGTTCAGATTTATACTGTCTATATAGACTATACCTGTTTTCCCTGTTTCCGGATTAAATTCCTTGTAAGCAAGGTTTATTTTTTTTACAGAAAGTTTCTGAATATCAACAGGCATATTCATTTTCATAAATAATTGATGCGGAAAATTATCGGTTTTAGTAGAGGAATTAACAGGTAGACTTCTATCAAGATAAATATTAACTCTGCCGCCTGGGATGATCAATTCTTTAGCCTGAAGTTTTTTATTATTGATGAAGCTCCACCAATCGATGTTTGAAAATAAAACCTTCTGAAGCCTTACATCATAGCGTTCACCCCTGTATTGTTGGGCAGTTGAAAACGCCTTTTCGTTTAACCGTGGTTCTACCCGGACATCATAAGCTTCAAGTCTTCGTTTAGATGATAAATATCTTATCAAACTACTTTTGATGTTGTACAGACTATCGGCAGTTCTAAATAAATAATCTTTTGTTGTGATCTGTAAATTTTTAGCGAACAAAATTCTTGAAGCATCAAATTCCGTGGATTTATCTATCAACAAATTATTCATTTCAACAGAAATACCATTGAAGGATGAAGGTTGGCGTGCTGAATAATTGAATGTATTTTGAAAGCTGCCATCTTTTATTATAATTTTCTCAGCAGAAATATGTGTAAGGTTACCCATTATCTTATTATACAAACTTAGACTATCCCTTTGGCTGCGTTTAACAGCATTATATGGCCGCTCAACCGTGTAAACCTTCATTTGAGGTTGATCTAAAAAAATGCCTTTTACACTAATATTATTTTTGGTAAGTAATTCATCTATAGTGATGCCATCTACATGTAGCGTATTAAAGCGAATAAAATATAGGTCGTCCGGTGCCATTTTCAAACTGTCCAGGTAATGTAACCGGCCCGTATCATATCTTAAAACTGCATCTGTAAAATCTAAAGTCTTGTCAGAAAGATCAATGTCAAAACTATCAACTTCAAGTCTGTACAAACCATCCGAACCATCATACACTAATTCTTGCAGTTTAGCCACTAATCTAGGTCTTAGGTCAAGGATGTTTTTTGCTTTGCTCTCGTCAGATTCAAAGAGATCTGTTTTGAGTACACCGTATCTTATCACCAGGTAACCCGCAGCACCCATTATAAGTAGAGATAAGATTATGATGTAGATTTTTTTCAAAATAATTTTCAGGGTTTGCCAATAATGTGAAGCAACAGTTAACTGGTAAACTCAATATTACAAAGGAAATTGTAATTAAGATGATAGAGTTTAATCACTTCAACAATGTTTTAGGTAATACAATAACTTTAAGGATGGCTGTAAAGGTTTTTATTAATATTTCTATTCTTGTCAATACCCGACAGCAATCATATTTGCTTAAGGGAGCAGCGCTTAAAGAATTACCGCTAATATATAATGCCTACCTGGTTGTTGAAGATGATCTTATAGCAGCCTATGGCGAAATGAAAAATTTTGATTCTACAGGATTTGATAAAAAC
>JBDSRT010000415.1:0-5776 GCA_039929165.1 Ginsengibacter sp. | reverse complement strand
TGGGTAATGAAAAGGCGAAACAATTATTGAAAGATGGCGCCATTGGTAAGCTCAATTATGCTGAAGGGTTTTGGGCAAGGATGTCTCCACAAGGTGCCTGGCAATATCCAATTCCTGACGATGCGTCGCCTTCAACCGTAGACTGGGAAAGGTTTGTAGCAAACACTACAAAACGTCCTTTTGATAAAACACGTTTCTTTCGCTGGCGCAATTACCGTGATTATGGCACTGGTGTATCCGGCGATTTATTTGTGCATTTGTTTTCAAGCTTGCATTTTGTGACAGGCTCTATTGGCCCCGAAAAAATTATGGCAACGGGTGGTTTAAGATATTGGAAGGATGGCCGCGAAGTGCCGGACATAATGTTAGGCATGTTTGATTACCCGGAAACACAAATGCATCCGGCCTTTAATTTATCGCTCCGTGTAAACTTTGTTGATGGCACGGGCGGCACAAATTATTTGCGTATGGTTGGCAGTGAAGGATCGATGACAGTTGAATGGGACAAGGTTACACTCTTACGCAACAGTCTTTCAGAAGATAGTAATGATCCGCTGAAGCAAAATAAAATGGCGTCTGATACCGGTCGTCAGTTTGTTTATGATCGTAAACAAATGCTTTCACCGGAAAAAATGGAATACACTGCTGATAAGGATTACAAGGGCGCTCACTTTGATCACTTCTATAATCTTTTTAATGCCATGCGAAATAACGGGCAGGTTTCAGAAGATCCTTTGTTTGGCTTTCGTGCTGCGGCTCCTGCCCTGCTTTGTAACGATAGTTACTTCAATAATAGAATCATGAATTGGGATCCCAAAAATCTTAAAGTAGTAACTAAGTAACCATAAAAATTTACAATGAAAAATTGGATAACGGCTCTAGCAGGCTTAGTAATTTTTGCGGGTTGTAATACATCTCATAAAACAAACTCGGCTGCTTCAACATCAAATGCAACACAAATGAATACGATTAACAGCGATTGGGTTTCTTTATTTGATGGCAAATCTTTAGATGGCTGGCGAACTTATCAAAATAAAGAATCTGATTCATGGTCTGTGATGGATGGCGTTATACATTGTAAAGGCAGTGTAGATGATAAGAGTGATATGAGAGCGGATCTTATCACTAATCAACAATTTGAGAATTTTGAATTATCGCTCGACTGGAAGTTATCACCGCAAGGTAATAGCGGTATCATTTACCTGTTTAATGAAGACAGTGCTGCTTCATATTTAACCGGGCCGGAATATCAATTAATAGATGATGCTAATTATCCGCAAAAACTTGAAGACTGGCAAAAGACAGGAGCAAATTATGCAATGAACCCCGCTCCCACGGCGGCTCCTAAGCCGATTGGTGAATGGAACAATACAAAAATTTTAGTTAAAGATGGTCGTGTTGAACATTGGTTAAACGACACTAAGATCGTAGAATACCAAATTGGCTCCGCTGAATGGCAGGCTAATAAAGCCAATGGTAAATGGAAAGATACATCACAATATGGTACGGTTAAAAAAGGCTATATCGCTTTGCAGGATCACGGCAGTGAGGCCTGGTTTAGAAATATCAAGCTCAGGATGTTATAATAGTCGTTACCACTCTTTTAACGGATATAGCTTAGCATAGCCTTGTAGCACTAAGATTCAAGCATTTGATGTTACCGCCACGTTATTGAGCATGGTGTTTGCGGCCTGATGTTTTTAAGTCATTATATTTTGCACCTAATCTATTCTTGATGAAAATCTTAAACACCTGTGCCTTTTTTCTTCTGGTAAACACTACCATCTCCTGTAATAATGGGAAGGCAAACAGTGGCCTGATAAATCATAGGAAAGAGTCGTCATCTTCAGCAAAACAGGATGTACAATATGATCTCTCAAAGCCTGAAAAAAAATGGATATTGAACGATACGCTGGATGAAATTTCCGGCATCGCCTGGGTTGATGCTGATCATCTTTTAGCCATTGAAGATCTGCGACCTAATCTCTATCTCTTAAACCTGCAGGATTCGGCAACCATTGAAAAGACCGTTCCATTTAAAAGAATGTCTAAAAATAAATTTGACATTGAAGATGTAGCAATCAATGGCAAAACAGCCTATGCATTATGGAGCCATGGCACCATCTACCGCATTGATAATTGGGAGGGCAATAAAAAAGTTCAGGAGCTTAAAATGCCGCTTTCAAAAAAGAATAATACTGAAGGCCTTTGCTTCGATCCTGTTTCTGAACAACTTTTGATTGCCTGTAAAGACGATGCCGGCTTAATTACTGAAAAAAAATCAACAAAGGCTGTATATGCTTATGATCTTTCAGCAACCAAAATGATAGTCAAGCCAAAATTCCTGATAGTAAAAAAAGATTTTGAAAAGATTAGTCAAGAAAAAATTGATTTTAATCCATCAGCCATTGCTGTACATCCCATAACGCATGATATCTATATGTTATCAACAAAAGACAGCAAATGCCTGGCAAGGTATAGCTATGATGGACAATTCAAAGATGTCGAACTTTTCGACAGGAAGATGGTACCGCAACCGGAAGGTCTTTGTTTTGCACCAGATGGTACAATGTATGTAAGTACAGAGGCAAAAGACAATATGCCCGCTGCTATTTATAAATTTACTATGAAATAAAAACTATGTCATTACCGGAAAAACTAAAAGGACAGGTAGCTTTGGTAACAGGTGCCAATAGCGGCATTGGTAAAGCAGTTGCTCTAGAACTTGGAGCAAGTGGTGCTGCGGTTTGTGTCAATTATATAACACATCCCGAGGCGGCAGATGACGTAGTAAACGAAATAAAAAGCAAAGGCGGCATTGCTAAAGCCTTGCAGGCTGATGTAAGCAACGAAGAGCAGGTACAAAAAATGTTTCTTGAGGCGATTGCATCTTTCGGAACAATAGATATTCTCGTTAATAATGCCGGCTTACAAAAAGATAGTCCTTTCGAAAATATGAGTCTCGCCGATTGGCAACTTGTAATCAATGTTAATCTTACCGGGCAGTTTTTATGTGCAAGGGAAGCCGTAAGAGAATTTATTCGTCGTGGTGTTAAAGAAGGCGTTAGCAAAGCCGCAGGCAAAATAATTTGTATGAGCAGTGTGCACGAAGTGATTCCCTGGGCGGGCCATGTAAATTATGCAAGCAGTAAAGGCGGCGTAATGATGTTGATGAAAAGCATGGCGCAGGAACTTGCACCTAAAAAAATACGTGTTAATAGCATTGCTCCAGGTGCTATTCAAACGCCAATTAATAAACAGGCCTGGGAAACACCTGAAGCCTTGAAAACTTTACTGACTTTAATTCCATACCAACGGATTGGCCAACCGGAAGACATTGGCAAACTCGCTGCCTGGCTGGCTTCTGATGAAGCTGACTATATAACCGGCACAACCCTATTTATTGATGGAGGCATGACGCTTTATCCCGGTTTTTCAACGAACGGTTAATTATGAATAAACGTCCATCAACTGCAGAACACCGGCGACTCCTGAAAAATAAAGGTAAACGTGTACCGTTGGAAAAATGGGGGCCTTATGTGAGCGATCGCCAGTGGGGTACCGTACGTGAAGATTATAGCGAAAATGGTGATGCCTGGAATTATTTTCCGCATGATCATGCCCGAAGCCGGGCTTATCGCTGGGGCGAAGATGGTATAGCCGGCATATCAGATTATTTCCAGAATATTTGTTTTTCGATAGCCTTATGGAATGGGAAAGACAACATTTTAAAAGAACGGCTGTTTGGCTTGACAAATGGCCAGGGCAATCATGGTGAAGACGTAAAGGAATTATATTATTATCTCGATAATATCCCCTCTCACTATTACATGAAGTTTCTTTATAAGTATCCTCAAAAAGCGTTTCCATATGATGAACTTGTAACCGAAAATCAACAACGCGGCAAAGAGGTACCAGAGTATGAAATTCTTGATACCGGCATATTTAATGATGATGCCTATTTTGATGTTTATGTGGAGTACGCCAAACAGGAAAGTGATGACATCTATATTAGGATTGAAATCTTAAATAGATATAAAGAGCCGTCGCAGCTTGTTGTGCTTCCTACTCTTTGGTTTTACAATCGCTGGATCTATGGCGGTCTCCAACAAAGACCGGTATTACAATTGATCAACAACAGCACAGTAAAGATCATCCATGAAAAATTTGATGATCATTTTTTCTATTTCCAAAATGCAGATGAAGGCTTATTTACAGAGAATGAAACGAATAATGAAAAGTTATTCAATAAGGCAAACGCCTATCCTTTTTGTAAAGATGCTATCAATAATGCGATCGTGGATGGAAAGGATATTGAAGCATTACGACAGAATACATCAGGCACAAAATTTTCTCCTGTTTATAATCTTACAATTAAAGCATCAGGTAAGCAAACTTTGTATCTAAGACTTACAACTGAAAACACCGATAAGCCCTTTCCTGAAAATTTCGAAAACATTTTTGATAAGAGAAAAAAAGAAGCCGATGAATTTTATGATGCGCTGTTGCCGGCCGAAACGCCTGTTGAGATAAAAAATGTTCATCGCCAGGCACTCGCTGGCTTGCTTTGGAACAAACAATATTACCATTTCGATCTTGAACGCTGGATAAATGAAAGCGATGGCATCACACCTGTGTCACAAGAAAGGTTAATGGGCAGAAATCATGAATGGAAATATTTAAAAAACCAGGATGTCATCAGCATGCCAGACAAATGGGAATATCCCTGGTATGCCGCCTGGGATCTGGGTTTCCATTGTATTGCTTTAGCCATTGTTGACCCGGAATTTGCTAAGAACCAGTTGATCATTTTAATGCGTGAATGGTATACAAATCCGGAGGGTCAAATGCCGGCGTATGAATGGAATTTCAGTGATGTTAATCCTCCTGTACATGCCTTTGCGGCACTCCAGGTGTATCGCATGGAAAGGCATTATACAGGCAGTGGCGACCTTGGCTTTCTTAAGAGAATCTTTCAAAAGCTTATCATTAATTTCACCTGGTGGACCAACCGGAAAGACAAGAACGGCAATAATATTTTCGAAGGAGGTTTTCTTGGCCTGGATAACATTGGTGTATTTAACAGGAGTATGGCGTTGATGAAAGGCGTTGTACTTGAGCAGGCAGATGCAACAAGCTGGATGGGCATGTATGCACTCAACTTAATGGACATTGCGCTGGAGATTGCTGTGACGGATGATTCATTTGAAGACTCCGCTGTAAAATTTTATGAGCACTTTGTTTTGATTGCTGAGGCCTTGAATGAACTTGGCTTATGGAATGAGGACGATAGCTTTTTTTATGATGTACTAAGCATTGATGGCTCGGAGCTGATTCCGTTGAAAGTGAGGAGCATTGTTGGTTTAACGCCATTATTTGCTGTTTCAATTATTACGCCGGAAGAGCTTGAAAAACTACATGAATTTAAAAGAAGATTGTATTGGTTTACCAACTATCGTAAAGCAAACAATAAATATTTACCTGAAGAAAGGAAAAGTAATAATGACACAATGTTGCTTTCACTCGTGCACGAAAAAAGAGTAATAAAATTGTTGGAAAGGCTTTTAAATGAGAACGAATTTCTGTCTGCGGGTGGCATCCGGGCCCTATCAAAAGTTTATGGTGAGCAGCCTTATGAAATAACAATACTGAACATGAATTACCAGGTAAGGTATGATCCAGGAGATTCAACGTCTGATCTGTTTGGTGGCAATTCTAACTGGCGTGGCCCGGTTTGGATGCCGATAAATTATCTGTTTATAAAAGCGCTTGAAAA
>JBDSRT010000414.1:0-3605 GCA_039929165.1 Ginsengibacter sp. | reverse complement strand
ATAGATGCGATAAAGCAGCGCCAGCACACGCTTTTAAGCACTATGCAAACTATTATGGATTATCAAAAGAATTTCTTTTTAACTGGTGATGAAACAGAGATGCGGCCGATGATCCTGAAGGATATCGCTGAACGCACAGGTCTTGACATATCAACAGTAAGCCGTGTTGCCAACAGTAAATTTGTACAAACTGAATTTGGAACTTATCGCTTAAAATTCTTTTTTAGTGAGAGCCTTGTAACAGATAGCGGAGAAGAAGTTAGCACGAGGGAAGTAAAAAAAATTCTAAGTAATCTTATTGAAGAAGAAAGTAAAAAGCATCCCTTAAGTGACGAAAAGCTTACGGATTTATTACAGGAAAAAGGCTATAACATTGCCAGGCGTACTGTTGCAAAGTATCGTGAGCAACTTAATATTCCGGTGGCCCGCTTAAGAAAAGAATTATAATTATGTCGCTTTCTCTAGATGCTGACAATTACCTGCAGACTTCTCAGAATGGAGGTGTCAATAAGCAACCGCTGCTTATTAAGTTCCTAGCACGGGTTGTGTCTATTGTATTTCATCCGTTATTTATTAATGGATATGTAGCCTACTACCTCGTTTTTATGCAGCCCGGATTTTTTGATGGCATGAACGAACGGGCAAAATCTTTCGTGGTAATACAAGTTATTATCAACATGATTTTTTTTCCTGCTGTGGCTGTTTTCCTATTAAAAGCAACGGGATTTATAGATTCTATTTTTCTCAAAACACAAAAAGAAAGAATTATTCCCTATATCACGAGCAGCATTTTTTTCTTCTGGATGTATTTAGTGTTTCGTAATCAATCATATATTCCCATACGTTTAACCGCTTTCGTTTTTAGTGTTTTTATTTCTGCCTCGGCCGCTTTAATCGCTAACATTTATTTTAAAATTAGCATGCACGGTATTGGCGTTGGTGGCTTACTTGGCTTTTTTCTTCTTATTATTTTTAAAGACTCCAGCTTTGGCATTACCCTGCCGTTTATGATGGTGATATTTATATGCGGATCCGTGTTAACGTCAAGGCTGTTAGTTAGCGACCATTCTATTAAAGATGTGTATTATGGATTTTTCCTTGGATTGATTGTCCAACTATTATGTTCCACATTCATACGCTGATTAAGATCTCATTTAAAAGAAAATAAAAAAGCCACAGTAAATAAACTGTGGCATTCATTGGTCTTACTTGTGCCTAACTAAGTGTTTTTAAAAAGTCATGCGTTTTTTAAGCCAGGCCATAATAATTTAGGTTTTATAAAGCGTGAAATTCAATTTTTTATTGTTGAATAATGCTAATTTATTAGCAACTATACTAAGTAACCAAAAGCATTGTCGCCTTGTTTTAACTCCGTATAGTTTACATTAAAGCGATCGAGATTTTTAACGAGGTTGTTATAATCTGCTTTAGATTTTAATTCAATGCCCACCAAAGCCGGGCCGCTTTCTTTATTATGTTTTTGAACATATTCAAAACGTGTGATGTCATCCGTTGGTCCTAAAACATAGTTTACAAATTCCTTTAAAGCACCGGGCCGCTGGGCAAATCTTATTAAGAAATAATGTTTTAAACCTTCGTATTGCAGTGACCGTTCCTTTATTTCCTGCATACGATCTATGTCGTTATTGCCACCACTTACAATGCACACAACAGTTTTATCTTTTATCTCATCTTTATAATGATCAAGTGCGGCCACTGCAAGAGCGCCTGCTGGTTCAACAACAATTGCATCATCATTATAAAGTTGAAGAATGGTGCTGCATACTTTTCCTTCCGGCACAAGATGCATATCATGTAACACCTTTTTACAAATTGAAAAGGTCAAATCACCCACACGCTGGACAGAGGCACCGTCAACGAACCTTTCTATATGTGGCAAAGTCACCGGGTGGCCGGCATTCAGCGCTTCTTTCATCGATGGTGCACCTTCAGGTTCAAGCCCAATCAGTTTTGTAGCAGGAGACACGTCTTTGAAATAGGTGCCAATACCACTACATAAACCGCCGCCTCCTATAGGAATAAATAGATAATCAATTTCCTGGATGTCTTCAAATATCTCCAGGCCAACTGTGCCTTGCCCTTCAATGATATCCGCATTATCAAAAGGCGGAATAAAGGTCATTTTATTTTGAATTGTATACTCTTTGGCCGCAACGGCACAATCATCAAATGTATCACCTGTTAAAACCACCTTGATATAATCTTCACCAAACATTTTGGTTTGATTTACCTTTTGATTTGGTGTAATAACCGGCATAAAAACAACGCCGTTTACATTTAATTTTTTGCAACTGTACGCAAAGCCCTGCGCATGATTACCGGCACTTGCGCAAACAACACCTCGTTTTAAAACCTCAGGTTGCAGGCAACTCATCATGTTATAGGCGCCACGAAGTTTATAAGATCGAACAACCTGTAGGTCTTCCCGTTTTAAATAAATGTTGCTGTTATATTTTTTTGAGAGATGATGATTGTAGTTTAACGGCGTACGGTTAATAATCTTTTTTAGACGCTCAGCAGCTTTTACAAAATCTAATTTTCTTACAAATGAAGATGTGTCTTTCATTTCATCTTGACTGACTTTTTCAACGTCAGGCTGCAGAGTGGTTTCGATCATGTAATTTTTATTAACCTTGGTTATTAAGATGCAGACTGATTCTCAGGTCTTAGACTTCTTACTGTTTTGCCTGCCTGCCATAATTCACTCTCACGTAATTCTTTTAGTTCTACTTCAAGCTTTTCACGGTAATCATCTTTGCTATTGCTGTCAATAGAGCGTTGACTTTCTTTTCCGGCAGCAACACTTTCATAGAGTTCTTTAAATACCGGTGCTGTTGCATCACGGAATTTTTTCCACCAATCCAATGCGCCACGTTGTGCAGTTGTTGAGCAATTGGCATACATCCAGTCCATACCATTTTCTGCTACAAGCGGCATCAATGATTGTGTCAGTTCTTCAACTGTTTCGTTGAAAGCTTCACTTGGTGAATGTCCTTTTTCACGGAGTACCTGGTATTGCGCAGCGAATATGCCTTGTATAGCGCCCATTAGTGTGCCTCTCTCACCAGTAAGATCACTGAATACTTCTTTCCTAAAATCTGTTTCAAATAAATAGCCACTGCCAACTGCAATACCAAGCGCTATCACTCTTTCAAAAGCTTTGCCTGTGGCATCCTGGAAGATGGCGTAAGAGCTGTTAAGACCGCGGCCCTGTAGAAACATTCTTCTTAAAGATGTACCTGAACCTTTTGGTGCTACTAAAAACACATCAACATCTTTCGGCGGAATGATGCCTGTTTGCTCATTGAACGTTATTCCAAAACCATGAGAAAAATATAAAGCCTTTCCGGGTGTAAGATGTTTTTTTACTGTAGGCCAGATAGCAATTTGGGCCGCATCGCTAAGCAGGTAACAGATGATCGTTCCTTTCTCCAATGCCTCTTCAATATCAAATAGTGTTGTACCCGGAACAAAACCATCATTCACAGCTTTGTCCCAGCTTTTAGAATTTTTTCTTTGTCCAACAATAACATTAATACCATTATCTTTTTGATTTAAAGCCTGGCCCGGCCCCTGTACACCAT
>JBDSRT010000413.1:0-3809 GCA_039929165.1 Ginsengibacter sp. | reverse complement strand
CTTTCTGGCCAATGGCTACATATATACAGTACACAGGTTTACCAGCTTTAAAAAATTCTTTTTGGTTGATTATCGTGTCAATACAAATAGCACTTTTACCGGTTTGCCTGTCACCAATTACCAGCTCCCTTTGTCCACGACCAACCGGGATCATCGCATCTATAGCTTTGATTCCTGTTTGTAAAGGTTCTTTTACCGGCTCACGGAAAATTACTCCCGGCGCTTTACGCTCCAAAGGCATTTCATATAAGTCTCCGGCTATAGGTCCACGGCCGTCTATAGGTTCACCCAAAGTATTTATCACACGTCCGGCCAAACCATCTCCAACTTTTATGGAAGCAATCTTACCGGTTCTTTTTACTCTTCCACCTTCTTTAATATCGCCGCTATCACCCATCAACACTACACCTACATTATCTTCTTCAAGGTTAAGTGCAATAGCTTTTACACCATTTTCAAACTCTACAAGCTCGCCTGAGCTTACATTATTCAGTCCATAAACACGGGCAATACCATCACCAACCTGTAGCACTGTACCAACTTCTTCAAGATTGGCGTCTACATTAAAATTGCTTAACTGCTGGCGAAGTATCGCCGATATTTCATCAGGTTTTATGTCAACCATACGTCTAATTTATTTTGAGATTGAGCCTTGATCCGGGGAAGTTTTTCACCACGCTCCAGGTCAAAAAAGCCTTATCTCAATTTATGAATGTAATCGTTATTTTGGAATTGCTTATGTGCGTCTTTAAGATCCCTAATGATGCTGGCATCTACCAGTTTACCTTCCATCTCCAATACAAATCCGCCAATAATATTGTCGTTAACAGATGTTTCAAGATCAAGATTATCAATGTTATTTGACGCCTTAATCTTGTTAATAAACGAAGTTTTAAGATCATCACTTAGAGGCACTGCGGTTGTAAGTTTTGCTCTATGAATCTTCTTTACAACGTAATATTGATCAACAAAAGCAGTGATCACTTCCGGCAGATTAGATTCCCGGTTTTTAACACCAAGTAATTTAATGAAAGAAATGGTGAGCGGCGATAAACGACTTTGCGTTACCGCATCGATGATCGTATTTTTCTTTTGTTCGCTTATAATCGGGCTATTTAACAGCGCCACAAAATCAGGATTAGATTTACAAATATCCTGCAGAAACCTAATATCACTGTACACTTCCTCCAATTGACTTTTTTCAGTGGCAAGATCCAAAAGACTTTTGGCATAACGTACTGCTAATCGGGGATTGTTCATGTATATAGCAAATATTAACTGATTGGGTTCTTATAAATTTATGGCTCCGGTCAGTTGAGTTTAACGGTTTCAGCCAATTGTTGAATATAAGATTCCTGTTCTTGCTTATTATTAAGCTCTCTTCTTAAAACTTTTTCGCTTACTTCAATAACCATGTTTCCGACCTGGTTCTTTAGATCTGTAATTGCTGCCATTTTTTGTTGGTTGATGGCTGCCTGCGCATCTGCTATTACTTTATTCATCTCAACCTTAGCCTGTTCTTTAGCCTCGTTAATTATTTTGTCACGAGTTTCTTTGGCCTCACGTAGCATAATGCCTCTTTCTTCACGGGCTTTTACCAATAAAGCCTCGTTTTCACTTTTAAGATTAGCCATTTCCAGCTTTACTTTTTCAGCAGAAAGGATAGAGTTTGAAATATTATTTTCCCTGTCATTTAAAGACTTTAAGATTGGCTTCCAGGCAAATTTTTTGAGTATAAAGAATACGATCAAAAATGCAAGAAGCGTCCAGACAATCAGGCCAAGTTTAGGCAGTAACAATTCCATAATTTAACCTCCATTTCTCCTTTAAAAGAGTATTTAATTTTAAAATAATTTAAACCAACATCAAAAAAAAATAAAAAATCACTGCATCCGCCGTCCTGTACTTAAGATACAGTGATTTGTGTAATGCGCTACTAAGTTTTTAGTACTGCTAATAATCCTGCGATAACTGCAAAAAGGGCAACACCCTCAACAAATGCAGCAGTAAGGATCATTACACCACGGATGTCGTTGGTAGCTTCAGGCTGACGAGCAATAGCTTCAGCAGATCCTTTACCGATCTGGCCGATACCGATACCTGCACCAATTGCAGCTAAACCGGCGCCTATTGCTCCACCCATGTGAGAGAAACCAACTTCCGCTAATAAAGTCATTAATGACATAATACTTGGTTTTGATGTTAAGAAAAAAGTTATGATGCTATTATACCGTCATCATGCCCATCAGCATCATGATCGCTGCCTTCAAAAGCCTGCCCGATAAATACTGCCGTCAGGTTGGTAAATATAAAAGCCTGAATAAAAGCTACCATTATTTCAATAAGGTATATAAACACAGTAAATAAAACGGATATCGGTGAGAAACCCCAGCCAGCAGCTTTATTCATACCACCAAAAATAAAAATAAGACTTACAAAACTTAATATAATAATGTGGCCTGCAACCATATTTGCAAACAGCCTTACAATAAGGGCAAATGGTTTTGTAAAGACGCCTAACAGTTCCACCGGAACAAGAATCGGTTTGATGCCCCAGGGTACATGAGGGTTAAATATATGACCCCAAAAATGTTTATTACTACTGGCCAGAATTACAATAAAAGAAATAACACCCAATACGATGGTAAAGGCCACATTGCCTGTAACATTTGCCGAACCGGGAATTAAACCGAAAATATTATTGATAAGAATGAAAAAGAAAATAGTAAGAAGATAGGGCATGTATCTTTCATAGCGCTTGCCCAGGTAAATTTTTGCCACATCATCTCTAACAAAAGTTATAACGGGCTCAATGGCATTTTGCCAACCTGTCGGTGCAGATAAAACGCCTTTGCCGCTTTTATATTTACGGGCAATGCCTGTCATTAACAGCACTAATACAATGAGCGCAATAAACATTTGCACTACATTTTTGGTTAAGGAAAAATCAAATATTTTTTCTTCAGGATTTACCGGCACAGCACTCCCTGCCTCTAGTTTATAGCCATCATATTCCTCAGTGCCATCGTGACCAAATTTGGAGGAAGAAAAGGCCGAAAAACCTCTTTGCGAAGAGTATAACAATACCGGTAAATGAATAGTAGCATGGAAATCCCCAAAAGTAAAAAAATGGAATTCATAAGCGTCCTGGATATGGCCCATGATCTCTTTGGCAGGATCAAATTTTTCTTCTGTTACATGATCTTCGCCCTTCGGTTCCTGCTGGGCATATAACGCATTACTAAAAAACACTATACATAGGCTGAAAACCGCCACCAATATACATTTCATGCTTTTAGTAATCATAAATACCTCAAATTTGCCGCAAAGATAAGGGTTTAAGATTTTGTTTTAAAAGGGCGGTCAAATTAAATTAAAAGAATCATTGTAAGCCTGTTTGTTCCCGAAGTATTTTGATTTTTTCAAGCTCAATAATATCAATCTGGTCCTTTGGCCGGTTAACAGCTTTTTTATTTTCTATAAGCTGATTAAGATGTAAAAAAGGGATATGAACATCTTCAATTTCGGCAATTGTTGCTATGGCCATGCATTCATCAAATGAATAATTTTCCAGGCCTTTCATGCTGGTAAAAATATCAAGCCTTAGACCGTTATTTAAATGAAAGTCTGACCAGCCAGGTACAAACTGCATGGTTTCTATCGTATAAAAATCGCCCATGTCGGTTTCTTTAAAAGCTTTTCGTAAAAGCCGCCTGTTTTTAGGAGTATCATTTATCCAGATATCCATGTCCCCGGTAAATCTTTGATAACCTTGTATATTGATGGCGTATCCTCCAACAACTATGTAT
>JBDSRT010000412.1:0-9100 GCA_039929165.1 Ginsengibacter sp. | reverse complement strand
ACCTGATCTTGACTAATTAAAAGTAAGCGGATGATTGGTTTGTTTAGACAACTGTTGAAGCAAAGCTTTCATATCCTTTGGTAGCTCCCCAAAAATTTCCATAAGTTGGCCTGCCTGGTTATTGAATTTAATTTGATAAGCATGCAGGCCTAACCTTTTTAAGATAGGTTGTTCTTCCTCTTCACTGTTAAGCTTAAATTTCTTTTTGAAAGAAGAGATCAAGATTGGTTTAGCATCACCATATATTTCATCACATACAACCGGGTGACCAATATGCTTCATGTGAACTCTTATCTGGTGTGTTCTTCCGGATAATATTTTAAATTTTACCAAGGTATAAATCCCAAAGTCATCAATTACTTTATACTCTGTTATTGAAGGTTTACCCCTTTTATTAATTACCATAGCGCCTTTCTGGTGCTGGTTTTCAGCGATTGGCTCATTAATAATTCCATTTTTATTAATTGGAGAACCTTTTACTATACCGAGATAAGTCTTATCTATCATTCTGTTTTCAAATAAGCCACTTAGCCACTTATGTGTAGCTTCATTTTTGGCGAATATTACAACACCACTTGTCTCTCTATCTAAGCGATGTACAATAAAAATTTTATCATATTGTCTTTGCAGAGAAGTATATAAAGAAGGCAGTTCAGCATTAAAGCGGTCAGGTATCGTAAGCATGCCGGAAGGCTTATTTATAGCAACGAGTTCATCATTTTCAAAAAGAATATCCAATTTGTTTTTTTTCAGTTTCATACTTTAATCTGACAATTCTGTTATGACTTTTTTCGCTGGTGTAAAGGAAGTTTTTTTCATTTGCTTCAGAAGTCTTACTTCCCTTTCCTCAAGGAACCGCCACTTGCCACGTGGTACATTCTTCTTCGTAAGCGTTGCATATAAAACCCGATCTAAACCAATTACATCGTAACCCAAGTGTTCAAAAATGCGACGCACTATACGGTTACGACCACTATGAATTTCTATGCCTACAATAGTTTTGTCTTTGGGTTCGGGAAATCCTAATTGATCCGCCTGAATCTCGCCGTCATCCAGTTTCAGTCCGTTTAATATTTTATCAAAATCACTTTTTGTAAGTGGCTTATCTAATCTTGCTTCATACACTTTTTTTATGTTGAAGCTTGGATGTGTAAGTAATTGCGTAAGCTCACCATCATTGGTTAAGATCAATACTCCTGAGGTATTTCTATCTAACCTGCCAACAGGATAAACTCTTTCACTTGTTGCCTGTTTAATTAAATCCAGCACGGTTTTTCGGCCTTGCGGATCATCTGTTGTTGTGATATAATCTTTTGGTTTATTAAGTAAAATGTAAACCCGGTTTTTTACGGCGTGCAATTTTTTCCCATCAAGTTTTACTACATCTGTATCAGTTACTTTATAGCCAGGCTCTGTAATACGATCATTATTAACGGTTACTTTTCCTTCTTTAATAATGCCTATCGCATCTCTTCTTGAAGCAAGACCACAATGCGCCAGGAATTTATTTAAAGGCATTTTATTCAGATCTTCCTTTGTCTTATTTATCGCCATATCTGGCGCCTTAAATTTATTGGTTGAGCCAGATTTTTTGGGTGCGATAAGCTTACCATTAAAAGCAGGTTTTGAATCCCTAAATCCTTTAGCCGGTGCATTGGCGGGTAGAAGATTTTCCTGTTGTCTTAAGGCTCGTTTTTCTTCGTAAAATTTATTTATCGCTGCCTCCCTTTCTTTTTTGGCAGTCTTTTTATCCTGTTTGAATTTCTCTTTTATCGCCGCATTATTTTTCTTGGGCAACATAAATTTATTGAAAGGTTGATTGCTCATAATACTATTTTACAACAGTGAAGACGGTGAAGATACAAACAGAAGCGATCAGGCAGAACTTGAAAGGCAATTCATTTATTCTTATCAAATTCCGGCAAGACTCTAAATCAAGCTTAATGATTTTCTTTTTGCTTTAGTTACCGCAAATAAAAAAAGCGAACCATCGCTGATTCGCTTCCTAACTATAACCAACTCTAATCATGAAGTTTTCATAGACCTATTGCGATGTTGATGCATAGCATCCAATTTCTTTAATTGCTCAGGAGTTAAAACACTTTTAAAGCTATCTCTTTTATACGATCTTAAAGTTTTCAACTGGTCAGCCTTCTGTTGTTGCGTAAGCGATGTGTTATTTTTAATCGCCTCTGCTTTCGATTTAAAAATATTTTGTTGCTCTTTCATTTTAGCCACCTGGTCATTTGTTAAGCCAAGATTTGTTTTTATGGCCTGTGCTTTATCATCTTTTCTATCTTCACCTTTTTTCAATCTGTGCTCTTTTTTCATTTCAGCCATCTGAGTTTTTTGTTCCCGCGTTAATAGAGCTCCAATCTTTTGTTGCCGTTCATTAACCAGTGCTTTCTTTCTTGCATTAAATCCGGCATCAGCAGCTGATGTGCCTTTTAAGCTTCGCATTTTTGTTTTGAAATCTTCATTGATCGCCTTCATCTCAGTTTGCTGTATAGATGTAAGATTTAACTTCTTGGCAAGATCATGTTTCATTTCTTTATGCTCACCATTACTCCTGGCGATTGATTTTTTTGAATGGTCTCTTTTAACCTGTGCAGTCGTAGTGAACGTTGCCACAGATAATAATAAAAGAGCTGTAAGTATTTTTTTCATTTTTAAAGATTTATATATAGCGATAGACTTACCCGTATTCAACGGGTTTAAGATGTCGCATGAAATCTTTTGTTAAAGGGGAAAATCCTGTGCTATAGCTAGCTCTGCTTGAGTATCCTTATTTGCCAATTGACCGCAGGCTGCATCTATATCTTTTCCACGGCTGATGCGTAATCTTACATTAACACGGTGGTTGGCAAGATAATCCATAAACTTTTGAGTAGCTGTCCTGTCGGGTTTTGAAAAGTCAGCTTCCTGTATTGGGTTATATTCAATAATATTTACAAGATGAACAGGCACCTGTTTATAAATCTTAATAAGATCATCCGCATCCTTCATCGAATCATTAATACCAACAAATAAGATGTATTCAAACGTAATATCATTACCCGTTTTTTCATAGAAATAATTCAAAGCCTGGATAAGTGCAGCAATGTTATTGCTCTCGTTTATCGGCATTATTTTGTCTCGTTTTTCATCACTTGCGGCATGCAGTGAAAGGGCAAGATTGAACTTCACCTGGTCATCGCCTAACTGCCTGATCATTTTTGCAACGCCGGCGGTAGAAACAGTTATGCGTCTTGCACTCATGCCCAAGCCATCCTGGGCAGTGATGCGTGCAATGGCTTTTAAAACATTTTTATAATTCAGCAAAGGCTCACCCATACCCATAAATACGATGTTGCTTATCTTTTTACCATAAGATTTTTCGGCAAGTATATTTAGCAACACTACTTCATCATATATCTCATCAAAATTTAGATTACGTTTTTTAGGCATGTAACCTGTTGCACAAAACTTGCAACTCAAACTACAGCCAAGTTGGGAAGATACACAAGCTGTTTGCCGGTTATCAGTCGGGATTAAAACGCCCTCAGTGAAATGGCCATCAAATGTTTTAAATCTTGATTTGATAGTACCATCGCTGCTATATTGTGAATGATCAATGCTTACAGCCGGAAGTGAAAAAGTATCAGAAAGCATTTGCCGTAATTCTTTACTTAAATTAGTCATATCCTCAAAGCCTGTGGCCCTTTTCTGCCAAAGCCATTCCCACACTTGCTTTACTCTAAACTTTTTTTCACCAATAGTTTCAAAATAAGTTTGAAGTTCTTCCAGGCTTAACGTGCGAATATTTTTTTTATGATCACTCATTTTGCAAAGGTAAAGCACACGTCACGTTGAAACCAGTGTTTAACAAAGTGCCCGTGATCTATAACCAGCCTGTTTTTTTGAAGACAAGATAAAGTAAAGTGCAGGCAGCGATGGTTAGTAGTACCACAGCATAAAAACCATATTCCCATTCAGATTTCGGCATAAATTTAAAATTCATGCCATAGAAGCCGGCAACCATTGTAGGTACGGCAATAATGGCGGCCCACCCCGCAAATTTTTTAGAAACATCGTTTTGAGAAATGGAAATAAGCGAAAAATTAGCCTCCATAGCAGTGTTCAGCAATTCCCTCGTGTTCTCGATCATATCATTTATGCGAACAACATGATCATAAACATCACGAAAATAAGGCCGTATTTCTTCTGATATCCACTTGATGTCCAACCGCATTAATTTATTGCAGACATCAATCAAAGGTGATACTGCTCTTTTTACTTCCAGCAGCTCCCGTTTTAATTGATAGATCTGTTCAGTCGTGTCACGGTTTGGGGTGCCTTTAAAAATCAGATCTTCAATTTCCTGAAGTTCCTGCTCCATTTCCTGAACCACAGGATAATAATGGTCTACAATAAAATCCATAACAGAATACAAGGCAAACCCTTGCCCTTTACTAAGCAAATGTGGTGTGCTTTCGCAACGGGAACGTACATCGGCATAAGACACACCATAGCCATGACGAATAGTAACAATAAAATTATCACCTAAAAAAAAATGGGTTTCGCCAAACTCTATACGATGATCTTTAGTTACTTCCACTGTACGAAGCACAACAAAAACAGAATCGCCATACAATTCAACTTTTGGCCGCTGGTGCGCATTGTGAGCGTCTTCCACCGCAAGATCATGCAGGCCAAATTGCTGCTGCACTGTGCTAAGCACTGCTTCTGAAGGTTCGTGCAAACCGATCCACACAAACTTGTCTTTGGCCTTTAATACTTCGTGGACTTCAGAAAGTTGTACATCAGCAATCCGCCGGCCATCGGCATAAGCAGCACAGTTAATAATCTCTTTCATGCATTTATTTAAATGATGAATACTCGTTAAATGTAAAATGTTTTGAAATGAAAACCGATAAATGTTACGGTAGGAAAATATAAGAAATATTAGGCCTGCATCTTTTCATCACTGATTTTTTACCTGCTGTTATGGCAATACCTTTACACATAACGTTATAATAAAAATTGTTTTTTATATTATGAAACCGGTTTACATTTTTGATGCTATAAGAACACCGATCGGAAAGTATGGTGGTGGGTTAAGTAAGATACGTCCTGATGATATGCTTGCTTTAGTGATAAAGGAATTGTTACAAAGAAATGGTAACGTAGATGTGAAACAGATTGAAGATGTAATAGCAGGTGATGCCAACCAGGCTGGGGAAGACAATAGGAACGTGGCAAGAATGGCCGCTTTGCTTGCGGGGCTACCTGTTTCGGTTGCAGGCAATACTGTTAACCGGCTTTGTGCAAGCGGGTTGCAGGCTATCATGGATGCATCCCGTGCAATAGCAAATGATGAAGGGGAAATCTATATTGCGGGTGGTGTAGAGAGTATGTCAAGGGCGCCATTTGTTTTAGCAAAAAGTGAAACACCTTTCAATCGCAAGCCTGAGCTCTATGATTCAACCATTGGCTGGCGTTTTACTAATCCAAAACTTGCAGAAAAATATTATCCATTTTCAATGGGTGAGACAGCGGAGAATGTTGCAGGGCAGTGGAAAATAACAAGAGAAGAGCAAGATGCATTCGCATTAGCGAGTCAGGAGAAATATTACAAGGCACTGGAGCAGAATAAATGGAAAGATGAAATTGTAACTGTGCAATTGCCCTCGCTTTATCAAGATGAGCCCATGTGGTTTTCTGTAGATGAACAGCCACGCAAAACCTCAATGGAAAAGCTATCAAAACTAAAACCCGTTTTCAAACCCGGTGGTAGTGTTACAGCCGGTAATTCTTCTGCCATCAATGATGGCGCCGCCGCAGTCTTTTTATGTAATGAGTCAGCTTTGAAAAATTTTGTTGTGATGCCAATGGCAAGGGTAGTTAGCCTGGCAGTAAGCGGTGTGGATCCTTCTATCATGGGTATTGGTCCTGTACCTGCAATTAATAAAGCTATCGCAAGAGCAGGAATAACATTAAACGATGTAGATCTTTTTGAAATAAATGAAGCTTTTGCTTCTCAATCTTTAGCTTGTATAAAAGAGCTTGGTATAGATCAACAGAAAGTAAATGTCAACGGCGGGGCTATTGCAATCGGCCATCCGCTGGGTTGCAGTGGTGTCAGAATTTCAACAACATTACTTTATGAAATGGGTCGGCGCAAAAGCCGTTTTGGTGTTGCAGCCATGTGTGTTGGCGTTGGCCAGGGCGCAGCAATTGTTTATGAAAATCTACAATCAGGCAATACGGAATAATTCTTTTTTGATGAGTGTATAATTGAAATAGATAGCCAGTATAAAAAGTAAGGCTGCTAATCCAAATACTTTCCAGTCCGGCAAAAAAGAGATATTTGCCTGCATAAAATTAGAAGAGAATAAATAGTGCACAACGCCTGTGCACACGAGTGCAGCTGTGATGATTATGAGATAAAGTACTATCCATTTACGAGACACAATTTTAGTTAACCAACCAGGCGAATAACCAAGTATAATCATCAATTGTAAATTTTGCCTGCTATTCGCAATGATAAGTTTGAGGTAAAACGAAAACAGCAATAGTGCCAGACAAATTATAAGAATACCAAAAAAGCCAAGCAACGAAACTACCGCTTGCAATACCGTTTTTACTCTGCCAAATTTTGTTTTGTCTTTATTAACCCGATAATTATGATCGTCTAGATATTTAAGCAAAGCCGGGTCATTGGCATCTTTGATTTTAATATAAATTCTTGATGGATTTTGAGTGTTAGTTCCTGCTAAATATTTGTTGCCCCATTCAATGAATGATTGCGGCACAATAACAGAATTTATACGGTCACTTAAGGCAACAATGTTTGCCCTGAAAGTGAAGGTGCCTGTGTTGCCGTAACATTCTAAACCAAGCCCAACAGCGGCAATTGTTTTTGGAGATAATTGCGGCAGGCCTTGTGCCGGGGCAAACACATTATACATTTCTAAAAAATCTGAAGAAAAAATTACCGGCACATTTTGCTGTCCGGGTTGCCAGGTAAAGCCTGCGGGTAAGGTGTCAAGGAATTGCTTATTAATGCTTTCAAGAAAAAGATCAGTGCTGAACGGAATCATGCTGCCGGCATTGGCCTTTACTCTAAACTGATTAGTGATCACCGGGGCCACTTCTGCAATTTGAGGAACGTTTTTAAAATCGCTAAGTTCTGCTGTTGAAAAGGTATTGTCTTTCCCCATGTTGTCATTAGTGATCTGTTTGGTGACAGATAAAAAATCAAAGCCATCCTTTTTTGGATTGTTGTCTTTTAGAAGCCGGTTAATGTTTAAAAAAATCTGCAGCGACACTAACAATAAAAACACACCAATGCCTAAACCAATATAGCCTGCAAATTTCCAGGAGTTGCTTTTGCCCTGGTTGATTAGATACGATATGTTTTTATATTTTAATTTTTGCATGACGATGATGCAGCGTTATAAAAAGAGAAAATTATCAGCGGGAAAATCTTCGGCCTTTTGCAGATCGGCTAAAATAAGGGCGGCCTTTCTTTTTTCACATTCTTCGAGAATTAATGCCAGTGCTTTATTACGGTTGTGGCCATCCAGATGACTAAATGGCTCATCAAGCAATAAAAAATTAAAAGGTTGCAGCAACGCTCTTATAATTGCAAAGCGCTGTTTTTCACCATAACTGCAAATTTTGGCAAGAGTATTTAATTTCTCAGCAACGCCCAACCGGCGAGCCATTTCTAAAATTTTTGCTTTTGGATAGTAATCGCTTAATTGATTTTTTACGTCAAGATTCTGCGCCATGCTTTGTTCATCAAACAGGCGTAGATCCTGGAAGACAACACTTATTGCTTCCCGTCTTAATAGAGATAATTTTTCAGCATCAGCAGTATTTATATTAGTATCATTTATCGAAATTTCACCATTGTAATCACTTCTTAAACCATAAATAAAATGAATAAGAGAAGTTTTGCCGCTGCCGGACGGGGCTACGATCTGGATCTTTTGCGCAGCTTTAAATGCAATGTCTTTCAGCCATACATCTGAACTATCAGTCTTAACTGTATCAAAATATTTTGGAAAGATTTTATTTAAAACGATTGGCATGAAAAGACTGCGATCTTATTGAGCTTTGGTTGAATCTATCATGTCTTCTCTCATATCTTCCTTCAGGCTTTTATCGTCGTCCATAGCTTGCTTCTTTTTAACCTCAACATAAATTATATCTGCATATTGGTTAAGTTGTTTCAGACTGTTTTTTGTCTTATCAATTAGATTAATTTCTGTGTTTGCTACAACGCCATCATCTTTAAATTCGCCACCGAAAGAATATAAGTTTCCCCAAAAGTTTTTACTTTCTGCAACAATTTTTGCAACACTTGAATCACCCGAAATGTTTCGTGGCATTGTTGATAAAATCTTCTGAATATCTACAAAAATACAGATCGGGTGACCATCAAATTTTGAGGTAAAATCAAAGGTGTTATTGTTACCCTGGATAAAGCCTGACACAAATTGCTGGTTGTTTCCTATGGCCAGGTATTTATCATTAATGGCATTGTGAACGCCTTCCTGATCTATCTCTCCACCAAATTTTTTCCCGACGTCCATCAATTTATTAAAAGAGGCTTTGTCGCCAATGCTGACTGCAAAAAGATAATGAGCATCTGCTGAAAGCTTCATGCCTTGCTGCACTGCCGAGTCCTGTTTAACAGTAAAATCAGAAACTGAAAACAACAGATCGCCTTTGTTGGCTTTTACAAAATCATCGATAGTAATCCCTGCCTGTGTTAGACCCATATTAACGATGCCATCAAAACCAAGCACTTTAATCAATTCTTTAATGCCTTCCGGTTGATAATTTAAAGCAACAATAGCAGCCACATTTTTCGACGGGATATTTTTTATCATATCACTACTAACCGTTTTCCCGCTGTATTTTTTAAAGATGCCCATTAATGCGTCGCTGCCATACATTTTTTGGTTCATCTCTATTTTACCATCGTTAAAATCTACGGTGGCAGTTGAAATCAAACCTTTTAATAGACTTTCCAGTGAAGGCATGGACATATAGCTTTGACCAGCGGTTTTCATCACCTCTTCGGAATTAGACCACCAATGCAAATCAC
>JBDSRT010000411.1:0-7487 GCA_039929165.1 Ginsengibacter sp. | reverse complement strand
ATTTCCTGCGGTGTTATTACCATTTTATTGTTCCAGCGTAAATTTTTCCCAGTGCAAAAAAAACGCCCTGATCTTAATACTGTTGAAACCAACGCCATTGTTAATGATGAAATGCAGGTTTCTTAATTCTTACAATATATGAAAATTTTAAAATCACCTGGTTTAATATTTTTTGCCATTCTTTTTTTAATTTCTTGTCAAAAAGAACTGAGTTTAGAAGATGGCGGCGGTATATCAGGCGCTGGTTCATGGCAATTTACTGAAGCAGGTACCCTTTATACCGGTAATGTAGACTCTGCAGTATTATCAACTACCGGCGTTGCAAAAACGCTATCAATTATAGGTGTTGCAGCAAACCAGGCAGAAAAATTCAGCATCGTTTTGTCTTCTGTCACTGATTTTGCCGTTGGAAGTTATTCAGCTTCTCTTTCACAGGCAGAATTCAGATATTTTACGCAGGCAAAAACGATTTTCCAGGGAGATTTTCTTTCCGGTGAATTTGTTGTTGACATTACTTCTCTGGCTAATAATACTATTGAAGGTACTTTCTCAGGCATTGCTAAAGATTCTACGGGTACAGAGGCACAAATACTTCTGGGCAAATTTAAATCAGCTATAAATCTCGGAACAGGAGGCGGCGCTATTGAAGCAACCGGCGTTTTAAATTCAAACGGCACTGCCTGTGCACCAATACAGGTTGATGGTGTATATACACAAGGGATAGCACTTACCGGCACCAATACTATACAGGTTGAAGTAAATGTAGCTACCACCGGAACTTATGCAATCGCCACGAACACTGTTAATGGCGTTAGCTTTTCGGCAACAGGTAGTTTTTCTGAGACAGGTGTACAAAATGTAACATTAACGGGAACTGGTATACCAACTGATTCATCGCAGTTTAATTATTCACTGAGTTTTAAAACGTCAACTTGTGACTTCCAGGTAAGCTATTTACCCGGAACACCGCCTCCGCCACCGCCTGTTGGTGATTATTTTCCGACTACGCCCGGATCATTTTGGGTATATGATTATTCAGATGGTACCACGCAAGACTCTATATTAACCAGTGTTAATAATAATATGCCTGTGATAAATGGCAATACTTATATTTCTTTTTTAGCTGACGCCATACCTGCAAATGGTGTAAGCGATACAATGAATTACAGGAAAGCTAACGGTGAATATTTTGAGGCCCTGAATGTTTTTAAATATTTTGAAATTGATGCGCCTGTAACAGTTGAGTATATATTTTTAAAAGATAATGTTCCTGCAGGGACGATTTATAAATCTACTGAATACTCTGCTCAATATAACGGGGTGCCGATTACGGGTTACATAGAAAGCACTATTCTCGATAAGGCTGCCACTGCTGATGTTGGAGGTCAAACGTATTCCGATGTCATTAAAGTTAAAAATGAATATTTTGTTACACTAGTGGCAGGCTTTCCCGCCGTGTCTCAGTATATTGAAGAAAGATGGTATGCCAAGGGTGTAGGCTTAATTTACTTAGAGTCAGATGCGGGCCAAACTTTAATTCTAAAACGTTCCCAGGTTAATTAATTATAGGGCTGTCAAAATCTATTGGAGGCAGGCTTCTTTGCTGAAGTGCAGCTTTGTATTTCTTTAAAAGTTTGCCATTCTTTTTTACACCTATGCTGGTGGTCATCCCGCTAAAGGTCATCTTAACTAGATAGTTAAAAAAGGAATGATCCCTTAATCGTTCAAAATAGATTAGACCGGTACGACCATTATTGTTGCGCTTAATGAGTAGTGTATTTACAAGCCAGCTAATGGCACTGCGGAAGTGCGTAGTGTGCATTTCATCGCCGCCTTTTATTAACTTGATTTTTAAATTGTGATAGTACATATTCATTTCTCCCAGAGACAAAGCATCGTTACCAATGGCTCTTAAATGAAATGAATCAATAGTGCCGGACGTAAACTTCACATTTGACATGGGCGCAAGTACCGGGTTAAGGAATGTTAGATTTGTTGGCCGCATTCTCAGTGTCATTAAAAAGCCTGCAAGACTATCAGTATAAGATTCCTTTACGCTCAAATTTATTTTTGCAGAATCCATAAGATAAGCGTTTAGTGTTAACCTAAGGGAATCTTCCTTTGCATTATTTGCGTTGGTAACGTTAGATATTGTAGCATTCAATCTCGTTAAAATTATAGTGCCTTCCGCCCTTGTTTTGGCGTTTCTCTCACTGTATTGAAGATTACCGTCCAGCAGCTTCAAGTTCTCAATCGCTAAGGGCAACTTTATACCTTTGATTATATCTACAGGTAAAGGCTTAATCTTGCCGGCGATAAACGGTGGCTTCATATCTCTTGTAATAGTTATATAGGGCTGAAATATTGCTACCGATTTAGCAATTATCGCGCTGTCCTTTTTATATTTTTCAAGATTGAAATCAATGAATTGCATTTGACCCGTGTGCAATGTGATGTAATCTGTTTGATGCGGCGTATTGGCCAACACTGAATCTTTTGATTGTGTTGGGTAGTAGGCAAAGGAATCTAAACTAAGCGTTTTTTGTTTGTAATTGTAATCAGCATTATACCATTTTAAAGTTGTAGTACTATCACTGTATTCCCCGGTTGCTGTTTTTAACCAAGCAGATACATTAAATTTTAAAAGCTTATCAAAACTGTTCACGTAATCAGAAGACAAACTAAGATTACCAACAGCCGCCTGTTTAAAAATAAGTCTATTCCGGTTTTTCCCAATTGAAAGGCTGTTAGGGTTCTCCAGAAATAAACTGTTGATTAAAAAATTCCATCTCGGCTTACCTTCTGCTTTACCTATGGAGATGTCTGAAACCTCAACATCTACATTGCCGTTTGAAACACCTAAAGTATCGCCGCCCGGCTTAACGAATGTAGCAGCGCTTGTTTTTAAGATCACATTACCAATGTTTACGCCATCAAATATATTTATGGCCCTAGCCTTTAAGATACTGTTATCAGCTCTTGGAATACTGATTCTTGTAATTGAATCATTCTTTGCAGTGGTTATAATAATATCCGGTTCATTCATCACCAATTGATTTATTATAATCTGCGTCTCAGCTTTCTTTCCTGCTGATGCAAGTTGTGCAGTATCTGTAATCTTCTTTTTTGATGACCTTATAATTGGGTATTCAACCGAAATATTATTAACGTGAAATTTTTTGTTGAAAATATCATTCAGTTCAGGCGAAAAAGTCATGCTGGGGATTTTCACCGAAAGCGAATCTGACCCATTCATGTTAGAAATATTAAGACCTTTAAGAGATGATGGTTTGTGATCATTGACCTGGAAGGAAGTGGCGGAAATATTTAGCGGACTGCCTGCAATGCTTAGGTGATCACCATTTACATTCAGACCTTCAATTTGCATAGGGCCGGTTGCCGGCTTTAGCATTGACGCCACTTGAAAGGTTTTTATATATGCGCTTATAACAGAAGATGGACTAATAAATTTTATCGACGTATTGTTGCCTGCAATATTATTCAGCTTAAAATTATTTTTCAGTTTTGTTTTTTTGCTATCAATTGGCGTTGGTTTTTCTTCGTTATCATTCTTTATGGTAAGATTACCTTTTTGCCAGCGTATACCATCGGCAACCATAGTTTCATTATCATCATCCAGCACCAGGTTATCTAAAAACACATTATGCAGTGAACCATTTATCTTACCGGAAGTACTTGTTACAGTTACATCATCTACCTGCACAAGATTATTGCCGGTATACCTTGCGTTGACGAGCTTAGCGGTGATGTCTTTAATATGTAGTACGCCGTCAGAAAATGAAAAATGATCAACGGCGCCACGCACACCTTCGTTGTTGGTAGATTGTAAAAGTTTGTTACTTGATACCCGCAGAAAAGCATTTTTAAAGTTGAAAGAATTTTGGCCCATCTTCATCTGGATCTTTCCATTTACAATATTTACTTTATCAACGGATACCAGTTCCTCAATGCTTTCCATCAATGAAAACATATTAGATCTTGGCTTTCCAACCGGTCTAACTATTGAAATATTTTTTATGAAATTGATGTTTGGATTTTCCAGGTAAGCTTCCCTGGCTTCAAATCTTTGATCAAAAATCAACTCATACCAGTCCACTCCGGACAATTCAAAATATGGAATTGAAAAATCAGCCTTATTACGTTGCATGCTTTTAGAAGGTGAAGACGTCATCGCAAAATTATTTAATACAATTTTACTGTCGAGGAAATGCAAACTGTCAAAAGTATAAGCAGAAGTACTGTCTTCATTATACAAATGATAATCTCTTACCAGCATATCGAATCTATCCACATGAACCGGCGTTGAAGAATCGCTGTTGATCTTAAGGCCACGCATTTCAAAATTGTCCTTGTTACTATTAAACAATTCACGATTCGTTTTGCCCAGAATATCAATGTGAATACCGGCATTTTTTACACCGATAAAAGAAAGGTCGAGATCTGTAATAAGTTCCCTTACAATCTTATCAGGATCTGGCCGTTTGCGGGCTTTTCCGGTAGTCTGAGCGCTATTGTTACTTTCGAGCGTAATATGAAACAATGGATTTTCACAATATACCGAGTCAGCTTTTATTAGATTATGTAAGTACATGGCGTTAAAGTCAACACCAATAAGCGATAGCCTTTTAAAAAATATACTATAGCTATTTTTTGAGCTGTCAGTTGCCAGGGCTGTTACCGTACAACTGTCCATTATAATGCGTTTTTTGAAAAGTTGCAGGTAGAATTTTTTAAAAGATAATTTATGTCGGCCACCGGGCAGCGCAATGTCCTGTTGCGTGGTATTGAGATCAACGGTTTGCTCGTCTTTTATAAAATCGCCTCTTTTAGATCTATCGGAAACAGCACGTTTCACATCAAGATAAATGTTAGACACCGTTACCGGTTCTTCGCCCTCATGGATTTTATTAATAAGGCTAACCTTTGCATTATTGATAATAATCCGTCGGATACCAAAAACTTCAAGCCCGTCCAACATTGAATTGTATAACTTCCCTAATTGCTGGGTTACAGAAAAATCTTTTTTATTAGCATCTGCCACTGTATCCTTCTTCCATTGAAATACTTCTATTTCCGGATCATGAAGTTTTATAGAATCAAGTAATAATTTATTTTGGAAGACCAATGGCCAAAAGCTATTCACCCGCAGCGTAAGCTTTCTAAATTTTACATGATATGTCGAAGCCTGGTTAATAGAATCTACACTCAACAGGTCGGCCTCACGAATTTTTATTTTGTTTGAGAAAAGATCAAAGCTTAATTCTTTCAAATCAAGCGTCATATTACCATTGCTCTTGGTGTAAACAATTTGTTTGAGGACTTTCCTGGCGTTATGAGCAAACCAAAGGTGGATGCATAATGTAACTACTCCCGTAACTACAGCAACAGCCAGAGAATAATTGATAAGTTTTCTTATGCGCTGTTGAGACCTGGAAGATGGCATTACTCGAAATAAATAAAATTAAATTTAGCCCTTAGTTAATACACCCAGAAATAAATCAAAGGTTAATCATGCGCCAGGTCTAATGTGTTATAGCATAAAACATTCCATGTTCTAGTAATTAGTATTTATTTAGATCACCCACCATATCTTCCGGTTTTACCCATTCATCAAACTGTTCCGGTGTTACATAACCTAATTTAACAGCCATTTCCTTTAAGGAAGTACCTTCTTTGTGCGCTTTCTGCGCTATTTCCGCAGCTTTGTAATAACCAATTTTTGTGTTTAGCGCCGTAACCAGCATTAATGAATTGCTTACATGTTTTTCTATATTCTCTTTGATAGGCTCAATACCAACGGCACATTTTTCGTTAAAGCTTGTGCAGCCATCTGCTATTAATCTTGCACTATGCAAAAAATTATAGATCATCATTGGCTTAAAAACATTCAATTCAAAATGACCGGTGGCGCCCCCGATATTTATAGCAACATCATTGCCCAACACCTGGGCCGCTATCATAGTTAAGGCTTCACACTGGGTAGGGTTTACTTTGCCCGGCATAATTGAAGAGCCGGGTTCGTTATCCGGTATAAAAATTTCTCCAATACCGCTGCGTGGCCCTGATGATAATAAACGGATATCATTTGCAATCTTCATTAAACTAACGGCAACTGTTTTCAAAGCGCCATGGGCTTCAACAATAGCATCATGAGCAGCAAGTGCTTCAAATTTATTCTCGGCAGTTACAAAAGGAAGACCTGTCAGCTCTGCTATTTTTTCGGCGACGTTCTTGGCATAATCTTTTGGCGTGTTTATGCCTGTGCCTACAGCCGTTCCGCCTAAAGCCAATTCACCCAAATGAGCTAATGTATTTTTAATTGCCCGTAAACCATGATCAAGTTGTGAAGCATAACCACTGAACTCCTGCCCTACCGTTAATGGCGTAGCATCCATACAATGTGTACGACCTATTTTTACCACATGCATAAACGCCCTGGCTTTGCTACTGATAGTTTTTTTAAGTTTTTCAATGGCCGTTATAGTTTGCTTTATCAAAATTTTATAGGCAGCAATATGCATCGCCGTAGGGAAAGTGTCATTGCTGGATTGTGATTTATTCACATCATCATTCGGGTGTAGAAATTTTTCTTTATCGGCAAGACTGCCGCCATTAAGCACATGACCTCGATAGGCAATAACTTCGTTCACATTCATGTTGCTCTGTGTACCGCTACCGGTTTGCCAAACTACTAAAGGAAAATATTGCCTAAGATCCCCGGCTAAAATTTCATCACAAACTTTCCCTATCAAATCACTTTTTTCTTTAGATAAAACGCCGGCTTCAAGATTAGTAATTGCTGCAGCTTTTTTTAAATAGGCAAAGGCTTCAATGATCTCTTTTGGCATCATATTAATGTCCTGCGCAATTTTAAAATTTTCAATACTACGCTGCGTTTGAGCACCATAATAAGCATCAGCAGGCACGTGAACTTCTCCCATGGTATCCTTCTCTATCCTGTAATCCATTTTATTTTATTACATTATTAATGAGTAGTTTACGAAATTACTTAATTGCAACTTTGGAATCATTTAATTTTAGCTAATCACAAACTCTTATGCGCCTAGTGTTATTTATTTTTTTCTCCTGTTCAATATGTTTAAGCGTTAGCTGTAACGAGCTACTGCTGAAAGAAGATAAGGCTAAAACTGTGACAAATGATTCCGTATATGAAAGTACTTTACCTGAAACTTCTGTGAATTCGGAAAAGGCAACATTGACGACGGAAGATTCCATCCCTCAGCAAATAATCAATACACATGGCATACCGCCTGATGAACTTTTAAGATTTGCGAGAACACTTATGGGTGTGCCTTACAAATATGGCTCTATTGACCCGGCACAGGGTTTCGATTGTTCAGGATTTATCACTTATGTCTTCAATAACTTCAAAATAAGTGTACCAAGAAGCTCCATCGGCTTTACAAACGTTGGCTCAGAAGTGCCGGTTGAAAAAGCTATGCCGG
>JBDSRT010000410.1:0-4285 GCA_039929165.1 Ginsengibacter sp. | reverse complement strand
CGTGTGCGGACAGAGTTTTGGATCAAGACCATCAATATCAAAACTGATGTAAACCTTATCAGGAAGTTGTGCCACTATTTCATCAGTGATCATTTTCCATGTATCACCTTCAAATAATCTTTCCTTAATGTCCTTATCAAAATAGGCCACTACCCTGTCATTACTTGCTGCAATAAAATCAGTTTCGGAATCTGAGTAATCTCTTATACCAACCTGTACGATTTTACTTAGCTGAGGAATTTCAGTAAGCGCATTATACATTATTGAGGCATGAGAATATTTGAAGTCCTCGTAAGCATCACGCAGATCGCAGTGTGCGTCTATTTGCAGAATTCCAAAGTCTTCATACTTTTCTGATAAGGCTTTTAAATAACCCAAAGGCGTACTATGGTCGCCACCTAAAACACCAACAATTTTATTCTTTTCTAATAAGCTTTTAGTTTGCTCATAAACCCAGTTATTTAAAACAACGCTGCCTGCATTAACTTCTTTTAAAGTTTTAGACATGAACTTATTGTCCTCTACTTTTTCGCCCTGAGAAATATACTTTATGTATAACTCGGCTTCTTTTCTTAGATAATCACTTTTCAATAATATTTTCTTATCAACATCTTTCATATAAAACCCTTTCTGCCAGCCGTTCTTCACATCAGCATCAGTGAGGTCAACCTGTAAACTAGCTTTGCACACATGCTCGGCGGCCCTGGCAGTACCCGCATTATAGCTAACGGTTACTTCCCAAGGAACCGGCAATAAAACAACTGAAGCATCCTCTTCAGAAAAAGGTAAACCGAAAATATTGTTATTGGGATTTCCGACTGAATTCGGATCAAACGACGAAATGTCTGTCATTATTCAAAATTTAAACCGGACAGCTGGGGCTTATCCAAAAAGTTTGCAAAGATACGTACTGTCTGTAAACGTAAATCTGTTTTTAAAATTTTATTTGCACGCACTAAAAGCCAAATGCAATCTATCCTATGCAAAATGAAGACCAATTCCGGTTTAATAATAATAACTGCTGATAGAGTTTTTGGAGTAATTTTGCCCCGCATTCTTAAATATGAAAACTTCACACATTATTTACTTAGTAGCTATAGCAGTTGCTATTGGTGCTTTGCTTATTTATTCAGTTGATTTTAGTACATATGATAGTATTGCTTCAGCAAAAAATAAACAGGGGAAATATGTTCATTTGATTGCTAAACTCGATAGATCGCAACCGATAACATACGATGCTTTAAAAGATCCTAACTATTTATCGTTTTATGCAATTGATAGTGTTGGACATTCCACCCGGGTAGTTTACCATAGCGCCAAGCCTGCAGAACTGGAACAAAGTGAACGTGTTGTATTGAAAGGCAAAATGCAGGGGGAAGTATTTGAGTGCGATAACATACTTCTTAAATGTCCATCTAAATATAAAGATGATAAGAAGCAACTTGAAAAGACAGTTTCCCGGAATTAATTATCAATTATGAAGTTTGAAGGAGAACATTTGTTGCCGGGCCAACTGGGGCACATTTTTGTATTGCTTGCTTTTGTCGCTTCTCTCTTATCTACGTATTCATTTTATAAAGCTTCTTTTGAGAAAGATATTCTGATAAAGCGCACCTGGCTTAAGTATGCACGGACTATTTTTTTTATACAGGTTGCTGCTATACTAGCCGTATTCTTCACAGTATACTTTATTTGCTCCAGCCATTATTTTGAATACCTGTATGCTTACAAACACGCCTCAAAAGAGCTGGAGCCCAAATACTTATTAGCCTGTATCTGGGAAGGCCAGGAAGGTAGTTTTTTACTGTGGTCTATATGGCATTGTATCCTTGGTACTATCTTAATTTTTAGAGCGAAGGAATGGGAAGCCCCTGTTTTGTCTGTTGTATCACTAGCGCAGTGTTTTATAATGTTGATGTTGCTCGGACTATACTTTGGTGAGATAAGAATTGGCAGCAGCCCTTTTATACTCACACGCAACGAACTGGAAGGGCCCATTTTTAGTCAGCCTAATTATTTATCATTTATTGTTGATGGTGTTGGGCTTAATGTCTTGCTAAGAAATTACTGGATGGTAATTCATCCGCCAATATTATTTCTTGGATTTGCCAGCGCTATTATTCCTTTTGCCTTTGCTTATGCAGGTCTTGCTCAAAAGAAATATGGAGAATGGGTAAAACCCGCTTTGCCATGGACTTTGTTCAATGGCATGGTGCTCGGTGTAGGCATAATGATGGGCGCCAAATGGGCTTATGAATCCCTCTCCTTTGGCGGGTACTGGGCCTGGGATCCGGTGGAAAATGCTTCCCTTGTACCATGGTTGATTTTAATTGCAGGCCTGCATTGTATGGCTGTATATAAGGCAACTGGCAACTCGTTACGTGGCAGTTTCTTTTTTATTATTTGCAGTTATGCCTTTGTTTTGTACTCAACATTTCTCACCAGAACAGGTATACTTGGCGATACATCAGTTCACTCTTTTACAGAGGCGAGTACAATAACAAAATATCTTATCGGTTCTTTTGCCTTAGGTCTAACAGTTCCAGCTTTGGTACTGTTTTTTTCCCGATACAAACATATTCCGGCACTTCATATTGAAGAAAGCACAGCTTCAAGGGAATTCTGGATGTTTATCGGCTCGCTGGTATTTTTCCTGTCAGCGCTTTTTATTATTGCTATAACATCTGTGCCGGTTGTAAACAAAGTGTTTGATAAGAACATAGCTGATCCGCAAGACCGTGAATTTGCTTATAATAAAGTAATGGTGATGGTGGCGTTTATTATTGCTGTCATCAGTGGGTTTGCCCAATACTTTAAATATCGTGATACAACTAATAAATATTTTTGGTCTAAATTCAAATGGCCATTGATGGCATCACTAATCGTGATAACTGCATTATATTTTTTGTACCCGCTAACCTATACCAAACAAGGACCTGGATTTTTAATTGCGATATATCTTGCGCTGTTTGCTTGTGTATATTCCTTGATAACTAATGGCGCTTACATATGGATTGTTATCAAAGGAAATATAAAGTCTGCTGGCTCAGCTCTGGCGCATGTTGGCTTCACGTTGATGATTGCAGGAATGCTGATATCATCATCCAACAAACAGGTTATCAGCGATAATCGTAAAACAGGTTTGTATATTCCGTTCGCACCTGATCCTGACGGAAAGCATACTGAAGATCCTCTGGAAAATTTAACGTTGCTGAGGACCGTGCCAACACAGATGCTGGATTATACTTTGACATATTTAAAGGATTCAGCAGCATTTGAAAAAAATAGGACCTTCTTTACTTTGCTTGTTCAGCAAAAGGACACGCTATCAGGTAAGATTAAGGAAAATTTTAAGCTCACACCTGATGTGTATAAGATGAAGGATAATAACCTCAGTTCCAATCCTGATATAAAGCATTATCTTTTTCACGACGTGTTTACATACATTTCATCTTTACCTGATAAAAGTGCACAGGTAGATACAGCAAGCTTTAAAATTATCGAGATCGGCGCAGGCGATACAGCTTTTTATCAAAAGGGTTATGCGATTCTTAACACGGTTTTGAGAAATCCTTCAGATGAAAGATTCAATTTCAGTGCTTCGGACACAGCCTTGGTAGCAGATATTACTGTATTTTCCATCGATAGCAGCATACATAAATCTTATCCGCAGCTCGCCATAAAAAATCTGGAAATAGTTTATAAAGATGATACCGTTTTTTCTCAAAATCTTATTATAAAACTTGCAGGCATTACTTCAGAAGGCAAGTTTAAAATCGCTGTTAAAGAATCTGAACTGCCTTCAGATTTTGTTACACTAAAAGCTTATGTTTTCCCGTTTATAAACTTTGTATGGTTAGGTCTCATTGTTATGGCAGCCGGTTTTGTACTGGCTATTTTAAACAAAGTAAAGGCCGGAAAGGTAATTGGTGCGATCTCTCTGTTATTAGTGACAGGTCTTTTATTCTACATGTTTCTTATAGCTAATTAGCAAAATGTTCACAAGAAATTTACAACTTGTGTCTTTAAAAAATTTAGTTATTGAATTATATTTACTTACTACATGTTATGCTTTAAAAAATATAGATACATTTTCGGTTTAACATGTTTTATATCTACGCTAAGTTTATTAATAAATAATGCATTTTCTCAAACTAGTTACGGCACTCACGACACACTTTTAAGAGCAGCGGTTATCTTTGAAGGAGATACTATCGAAGCAAAGACACTTTCCCAAGTTTATGTGTTCACTCATCTTCGATCATCTTTAACAAAAGCTAAATGG
>JBDSRT010000409.1:0-5193 GCA_039929165.1 Ginsengibacter sp. | reverse complement strand
ACACCCGGCGTAATTTCTGTTGCAGCAGCCGCAACTATTCCAAGCACACAAATACCTGTGAATCTCATACACGATGAGAGTTCTGCAATTAATCAAAACAGGAGCATGCAAATGTTATTTGTAGACCATGATTTTGTAAACACACTTAAGATGAAAGTTGTGGAAGGCAGATCTTTTTCTAAGGCTTATAAAACAGATGAAAGTGAAGGTTTTATTATTAACAGGGAAGCCGTTAAACAACTCGGCTGGCAAACACCAAAGAAAGCAATTGGTAAATCTTTCCAATGGGTAATGCCTGATGCTGTGTTGAAGAGCGGTAAGATCATCGGTGTTGTTGAAGACTTCAATATTACGCCTTTGAAAGCTGCTGTTCAACCGCTGGTTATGCATATTCTGCCACGCAGATTTCAATATGTATATGTTAGGGTGAGCACGAACGATGCGTTAAAGGGAATTGAAAAAGAGTACAAGGCTTTTAGTGCTGCTCAGCCTTTTGAGTATAGCTTTTTAGATGATACCATCAATGCCATGTATAAAAGTGAAAAGAAACAGGGATTGATATTTGGTTACTTTGCTGCCCTTGCAATCATCATTGCCTGTATGGGTATTTTAGGCTTATCTCTTTTTGCGGCACAGCAGCGTATAAAAGAAATAGGCATACGAAAAGTTTTAGGTGCAAGTGTTCAGAATATTGTTGGCGAATTATCAAAAGAATTTTTAAAACCTGTATTGATTGCAGCTTTCATTGCTTCTCCCATTGCATGGTATGGCATGCATAAATGGCTTCAGGATTTCGCTTACAGGATTAATATCAACTGGCTCGTGTTTGCCCTGGCTGGACTAATAGCCATTCTCATAGCCCTTGCAACCGTAGGTTTTCACGCTATCAAAGCTGCATTGATAAATCCCGTGAAAAGTTTGAGAAATGAATAATTATATAGAAGAAATTGGAAGAAGCACACTCATCTTTTCTTATTTAACCGAAGAACCTTATGATAGGTAATTTTTTTTAAATAGCCTGGAGAAATCTTCTACGTAACAAAGGATTTTCAATTATTAATATTTCGGGTATGGCCAGCGCAATTCTTATTCTGTTATGGATAGAAAATGAGGTAAGTCAGGACAGGTTTCATGAAAACGGTAAGCGCATTTGTACATTAAATAGCCGTGATAGGTTTAATGGAGACTATTGGGCCTGGAATAATATACCGAAAATCTGGCGTCTACACTACAACAAACTTATCCTGGTATAGAAAGTTTTTCCAGGGTAACTAACACCGATATTCTGTTTACTTACGGAGAGAAACTTCTGAACGTTACAGGGGGAATTGTCGATACCGGTTTTCTTAAAATGTTTCTTTTCCTTTAGTTAAAAGCATTTAGGGTAATGCACTGTCTGATACTAATAATATAGTCATTACGGAAAAGCGGTCTAAAATTTTTTTAGAGATGAAGATGCACTCGGCAAGGTTATTTGCCTTGATAGTATTTTTCAAGAAGCTATATTTAGAAAAAAATCTGAAGATTGACTTTCATTGACACACACACACATCTTTATTTAAAAGATTTCGAAAAAGATATTGAAGAGGTTATTAAAAAAGCAAATGAAGTTGGTGTAGAAAAATTTTATTTACCAGCTATTGACAGTTCTGAAACAAATGCATTGTTATCTCTTGAACAGGCATTTCCAGGAAAATGTTTTGCTATGGCAGGCTTGCACCCCTGTTCAGTTAAAGCTGATTATAGAACAGAATTGGAAATCATCAATAAACAGCTTACTGAAAGATCTTTTGCAGCAATAGGTGAAACGGGTCTTGATTTTTATTGGGATAGAACTTTTATTAAGCAGCAATATGATGCGTTACAACAACAGATAGATTGGGCTTTACATTTTGATCTGCCAATTGTTTTACATACACGAAATGCTACCCAGGAAACTATCGATGTTATTGCTAACAACAAAAGCAATGCTTTACGTGGAATATTTCATTGCTTCAGTGGTACAATAGATCAAGCGCAACAAATTGCCAGTTGTGGCTTTTTTCTCGGCATCGGTGGTGTGGTTACTTATAAAAATTCTGGTCTTGCAGAAGTAATTAGCAACGTTAGTTTAGAACATATCGTGCTTGAAACTGATTCACCCTATTTAACGCCGGTACCTTTTAGAGGCAAAAGAAATGAAAGCAGCTATCTAAGATTAATTGCTGAAAAGATTGCCGTTCTTAAAAATATTTCAGTTGAAGAAGTCGCAGAAATAACAACAAAGAATGCGATGAGCGTCTTTGGCAATTAACTACTAAGATTTCAATATGTTATTAAAGCGTGAGCGTTCCCTGGTAATAGTCGAAAATTTTAGTACGCAAAATATAATCATACTTTGCTATAATGAGATTGATGCGGGACCTGTCTAAATTATTTTTAGCAATAAGATATTCCACCTGGTTTGATACACCGGCATTATAACGCACCTCGGCAATTTTAAAAGCTTCAGCAAACGCTGTCACCTGTGTTTTTAATGTATTAAATTTCTTATAACCGGCTGTCATATTAAAGAAGGCCTGCTCAACAGACTGTGATAAAGCATTAGCAGCATTTTGTTTAAGAAATAACGCATTATCATACCTGGCTTTTGCTACTGAAATATTGTTTCTTGCCTGGCGATAATTTATTATAGGTATGCGGATATATGCGCTTACAGAAGTGCTATAATTATTTTTGAACTGGTCACCATAATTTATTTTTTGATTTACAAAATTGCTTTGGTTGGTTATTACCGGTACATCACTGCCATTAACCGTAACGAAGTCTCCGGAAGGCACTTTCGTAGTATTTAAAAGCAAAGCCGTGCTTGCCGAGCTTGAGTAATAAGTATACAATTCGCCGGATAAACCGATGGTTGGCGCCAACGCACCTTTAGCTGCTTTGATACCTGCACGAAAGGCATTCGCTCTCAATTCAGCAGCTTTAACAGAAGGAAATTTTTTTACTGCTTCGTTGTAAACAGCTTCAGGTGCAACATTATAAAGCAAAATATCATCATCAGCAGTCATGGGTTCTATGCTTATTTGCTTATAAGGGATGTTCATTAACTGGCATAAGGTTAACGTTGCAGCGTCTATAGCATTCTCACTATTTACAATAGAGAGTTCATCATTGGCAAGCTGGCCTTTAAGTTCATACAATTGAGAAGGTATAATTGAGCCTTCCTTGTCTAATGTATTCAATCTTTCAACCTGTTGCCTGGTAAGATCATATTGAATTTTAGACTGCTGTAGTAAATCTTTATTCGTAAGAATTTGGAGGTAAGCCAATATAATATTTAAGGTAATGGTTTCCTTTTGCTGTTGCAGATCAAGGCGGCTGGCCTGCGCTATATTTTGGTTTTGAGAAATGGTGTTTTTTATAAATCCACCATTGAATAATGTAATACCGCCTGAGAGATTATAATTACTAAAATTAATATTTTGATTTAAATAAGCGTTTGTAAACGGATCAATATTTCTGCCCTGGTTTAAGCCATGATTAGACGAAACCAAAACTTGTGGCAGCCTGTTATCACGTGATTGCCTCAACGCAATGTTATCAATCGTTGCCTGGTAATCAGCCTGGTTAACCAAAGCATTATTTGAGATGCCAATCTCAACACATTCTTTCAAACTTAAAACCGAATCAACCGGTTGCTGCCGGGCAAACCCGCTGATGCATGTTATGATACACACAACAACGCCAAATATCCCTCTCCCAATTTTTTCCATCTTCATAAATTTTACAACTCTACCCTTCCGTCAAGAAGGTTAATTATTCTTGAACCGTATTCTGCATTTTTTTCTGAATGCGTAACCTGTATAATGGTCACATTATCTTCTTTATTAAGCTTTGTAAAAAGCTCCATTATTTCTTCGCCCTGTTTGGAATTTAAATTGCCTGTTGGTTCATCTGCCAGTAACAATTTCGGTTTAGCAATTAGTGCCCTCGCAATACCAACAAGCTGTTGTTGCCCCCCGGAAAGCTGTGATGGAAAAAGATCTTTTTTACCAACCATTTGAAAGCGGTCTAATATATCGGCTACAATACCTTTGCGTTCAGAACCTTTTACATCCTGGTAAAGCAATGGCGTTTCAATATTTTCATAAACCGTTAATTCATCAATTAAATGGTAAGCCTGGAATACGAAACCAATATGATGTTTATACAATTGTGACCGTTGCTTCTCCTTTAACTTATGCACTGGCTGTTCAAGAAAATGATATTCACCTTCTGAAGGCTCTTCAAGCATACCGATAACATTTAGCAATGTAGACTTCCCTGAGCCTGACGGCCCCATTACGGATATGAATTCCCCCTCTTCCACCTTTAAAGAAATATCTTTTAAAATGAATACTGGCCGGCCTCCCTGCATATGCCACCTCGAAATATGTTGCAGCTCTATCATGATATTTCTTTGCGATTTTTAGTTAGACAAATAATTAAATTAATTAAAAGACAAGCTTATACGCCCACTGCCTGAATGCGCTTCAACTTCAACGCCGCCGCCGTTTAATGTGCCTTCAAGGTTATCATCATCTGATTTGCCATTGAAGTTGTTAAGGGAAGTTGTTTTTATTTTGTTGGCACGCAGATCAAGGTTTACAGCAGCATTCTTTGGTATTTCCAGATCGATATTTCCACCTGAATTTTTAATGCTAATGGCTTTAACCAATTCTTTCATTGATACCGACACATTACCACCGCTGGTTGATGTTTCAAGTGCACAGGCCATTTCAGAGAAATCAATGCTACCACCTGAAGTATGAGATTTAAGATCGCCCATTATACCTACACCCTGGATATTACCACCGCTTGTGTTGGCAGTTATTTTTCCATTGAGCCCTTTTAAATGCACAGAACCACCGGATGTTTCAAGACGGATGTTACCTGTACAATTATTGGCATCAATACTGCCTCCGCTTGTGGTAAGATCAATATCATCACTGCAATCAACAACAGAAATGCTGCCGCCGCTTGTTCTGCCTTTTATGCTGCCGGATAATTCTTGAACCATAAGGCTTCCACCGCTTGTTGTAAACTCCTGTTTGCCTTTAAGATTTTTAAGATTGATACTGCCACCGCTTGTTGAAAGATCTGAGCTAATGTTGGGCGTCACATACACCTTAAAAGAAAAACTCAAGCTTCTCTTCCAATCCATATTCCGCA